>SEHC01000193.1 GCA_004173415.1 Lysobacteraceae bacterium | reverse complement strand
AAGCCGTTCGCGCCGGCCTCGCGCACGCTGCGGGGATCCGGATCGGCCAGGCCCGATGGCTTGAGGAACACCGACAGGCCTTCGGACTGCCGCCATCGGTACAGGGTGTTCGCCGGCACATCGGTGAACAGCAGATAGCCACCCTCCTGCACCCAGGCCGGACCTTCCGACCAGGTAAAACCCTCGGCAAGTGTCTCGATCCTGGCATCGGCGGGGACCAGCGCGTGGAACGACGCATCGATCACCGTCAACGTCCCGATCGCCGGCGTTGGGGCGGGTGCGGATTCCGCGCTTGCGCCGCAGCCGGCGAGGAAGGCGAGGGCTGCACATGCAGCGGCGCGCAACAAGGATGGGAACATGCCGATCTCCACGAGCGGGCCCAGCTTCACGAGGCTGGTTTCCAGGACCAAAGGCGGGTCACTGTCCGCTGTCCGCTTCACGCTGCATCCCACCCCGTTGCCCGGCCAGGTAGGCTTTCAACCACGTCAGGGCCGGCCTCTCGGTACCGTCCTCGCGGACCAGGTAGGCGCCTTCCTTGCTGCGCCATAGTCCCGGCCGGTAGCCCCAAAGGGTGATGCCGCGCACGGCGGGGTGTTCCCAGAACACCGGGAAGATGCGCTGGTAGTCGCGCAACTGCGCCTGGTCGTCGCTGCCGTCGATGTCCAGTTCGGTCACGTAGAGCGGCAGGCCGCTCCCGGCAAGGCGATCCAGGTTGGCGCGATGCACCGACATGGGCGTCTTGTCCGTGGTCGCGAACGCATGGCCCTGCACGCCGATCGCGTCGACCAGGCCCTCTTTCTTCAGCAGCTCGATGATCGACAGGTAACGCCCGGTATCGGCATCGTTGTCGGTGATGCTGTAGTCGTTGATCATCAGTACCGAACCGGGGAAATGCTTGCGACCCAGGCGGAACGATTCGAGCACCCAGTCCCAGCCGCTGGCGCCGCTTCCACCCAGGGCCTCGAGTCCATCTGGTCGCGTATCGCCTCCACGCTGCCCCACTTGCCGGCGTTCTCCGGCGTCAGCTTGTTCCAGTACACGTCGAAATCCGTGGCCTGGAGTTCGCTGTAGGCGCATCCCAGGAACTTGGGCTGGCCTTCGGCCAAGGGCGCACCATTGGCAGCGCCGGCGAACATCAGGGCGCCCAGCGCCGCTGCTGCAATGTCCTTGATTCTCGTCATCCTGATGCTCCCTTGGTGCGGCGTTCGAAGGTGCAGTGCCATGTTGCTTCGCAGCGTGCGAGCGACTAATGGTAGCGCTACCATCGCGTTGCATCCAAGGCCCTCTTCGCACGGGCGGCCCGCAAGGCGAGGGGCGGCCGGGTGAGGGAAGGCACGCTGGGCGTTGTATTGCCGTAGCGTGCGCGAGGGTCCGGTAGTTGCGTGCTACGCGGACGTTGTGAAGCCGGTGCCGGCCGTCGAGGCGCAGGTGCAGGCTGCGGTTTTCCGCGACCGGAACAACGGTCGCCTCCGGACTCAGTGCAGGGGCAATGAATGGCGGCGATGAATACCGGTGTCGAGGCACTCTCGGTCACGGAGAAGGTGGGGTACAGCCTCGGCGACCTGGCGGCCAACCTGATCTTCCAGACCCTGATCACCTATCTGGCCTTCTTCTATACGGACGTCTACCGCATTCCCGCGGCAACGGCGGCCAAGATCATCTTCGTGGTCGGCTTGGTGGGCGCGTTCGTCTTCACCCCGCTGGTGGGCATCATCGCCGATCGCACCCGCACGCGATGGGGAAAGTTCCGGCCCTGGATCCTGTGGACCTCGATTCCCTTCGGCGTGCTTTCCCTGCTCGCCTTCAGCACACCCGACCTCGGTGAACGCGGCAAGGTGATCTATGCCCTGGCCACCTACACCCTGCTGATGCTGGTGTATGCGTCCAACAACCTGCCGTACTCGGCCCTCAGCGGTGTCCTCACCGGCAGCATGGCCCAGCGCAACAGCCTGTCGTCGTATCGTTTCGTGGCGGTGATGATCGCCCAGTTCATCGTCCAGGTCCTGTTGCTGCCATTGGTGCTGATACTGGGCGACGGGGACCGGGTACGAGGCTTCGAGAACACGATGACGCTGTTCGCGCTGGTCGGCACGGCCTGCTTCCTGATCACCTTCGTCACCACCCGCGAGCGCATCGTGCCGGCCCCGGAACAGAAGTCGGGGGTGATGCAGGACCTGGCCGACCTGACCCGCAACGGCCCGTGGCTGGTGATGCTGGTCCTGACCATCCTGGTCTTCGTCAACCTGGCGTTGAAGGGCGGCACCTATATCTACTACTTCCAGTACTACCTGGACGAGACCCAGCTGGCCGGCTTCCTGCAGGCCAGCGGCTTCAACGGGTTCATCGGCCAGCTCAACGCCGCGCTGGCCGCCGCGGGGCTCGGCCAGTTCACCTGGCCCAAGGATGCGCCGACCTCGGCTTTCAGCCTGTTCAATGCCGGCGGCATCATCTTCATGATCCTGGGCATAGGCGTATCGCAGCGCCTGGCGAACCGGTTCGGCAAGCGCAACGTGTTCGGCGGGGCCCTGCTGGTTTCGACCCTGTTCCTCCTCGCCTTCTACTTCTATTCGCCCGGATCCATCGGCCTGGTGTTCCTCAGCTACATCCTGCACGGCTTCAGTTACGGGATCACCATCCCGCTGTTGTGGGCGATGATCGCCGACGTGGCCGACTACTCGGAATGGAAGAACAACCGCCGCGCCACCGCGATCATCTTCTCGGCGATGCTGTGCGGATTGAAGATCGGCTTGAGCATCGGTGGCGCCCTGGTGGCGGGTATCCTCGCCTATTACGGCTACAGCGCGGGCGCCTCCGCGCAAACCCCGCAGACCATCGACGGGATCCGCCTGGCGATCAGCGTCTATTGCTCCATCCCGTTCCTGGTTGCGGTGGGGATGCTCTACCTCTACAAGATCGACAAGGCCATGGAATCGCGTATCGAGCGCGACCTGGCCGAGCGCAGGCTGGTGCCTGCGGCGTCCTGAGCTGGCTTTGACGAGGGTGCGGGAAAATGACCGACCAAGCGATTTCCCAAGACCTGGATGTGCTGGCCGCCAGGGCCATCTCGCAGCCACTGGTGACCCACATCTACACCGCGGATCCGTCCGCGCATGTTTTCGATGGCCGCCTCTATATCTACCCCTCCCATGATATCGAGGCGGGCATCCCTTTCAACGACCTCGGCGACCATTTCGGCATGCGGGATTACCGGGTGCTGTGCATGGATTCCCCTGGCGCAGAGGCGATCGATTGCGGTGTCGCATTGCACATCGACGAGGTGCCCTGGGCGCAGCGGCAGATGTGGGCCCCCGACGTAGCCCAGCGTGACGGGCGCTACTACCTGTATTTCCCCGCCAAGCGGGCTGACGGCCTGTTCCAGATCGGAGTAGCGGTCAGCGACCAACCCGCCGGGCCTTTCGTGCCCGAGCCGGAACCGATCACAGGCAGCTACTCGATCGACCCGGCGGCCTTCGTCGACGACGACGGCAGCTGCTACCTGTACTTCGGCGGGATCTGGGGCGGGCAGCTGCAGAGCTACCGCGACAACGCCTACGACCCGGCCAATGCCGAACCCGTGGAAGGCCAGCCTGCCCTGGGACCGCGGGTGGCGCGCATGGATCCCGGCATGAAGCAGTTCGCCGAGCCGCCGCGCGAGGTGCTGATCGTGGACGGGGATGGCCGCCCATTGCTGAGCGAAGACCACGGCCGGCGCTATTTCGAGGGTCCGTGGGTGCACAAGTACCAGGGCCGTTACTACCTGTCGTACTCCACCGGCGACACCCACCTGATCTGCTATGCGACCGCGGACAATCCCTACGGTCCCTTCGTCTACCAGGGCGTGCTGTTGACCCCGGTCGTTGGCTGGACGACGCATCACTCGATATGCCGGTTCCAGGATCGCTGGTACCTGTTCTACCACGACGCGATCCTGTCCGGCGGGGTGACCCACCTGCGCTCGGTGAAGATGACCGAACTGCACTACGACGAGCAGGGGCGCATGCCGACCATCGATCCTTATGGCCGCTGAGCCGCTGCTCGCGGACACGGGCGCGATGCTGCCGTTTGCGCCGGGCCCGGTGCTGGACATGGCCTGCGGCCGCATGAGGGTGGAAGTGGCCCCCGAGGCGGGCGGCCGCATCGCCCAGATCAGGCGCGATGGCGTGGCCCAACTCGCCGGTTTCGATGCATCCAACACGGCCATGATCGGCTGGGGCTGCTATCCGATGCTGCCCTGGGCGGGCCGGGTTCGAAACGGCGCATTCGAATTCGGTGGCGAGCATCATCAGCTGCCACTCAACCTGGGCGCGCATTCCATCCACGGGGTTGGGTTCGCAATGCCGTGGCAGGTGGAATTCCATGACGCCCGCCTGCTGGAATTGTCACTGGCCCTGCCGCAGGACCGGCGCTGGCCGTTCGGCGGATCGGCGCGGCAGCGCATCGAACTGGACGGGGACAGCCTGATGCTGCGGTTGTCCGTGCAGGCGGCAACAAGGCCCATGCCGGCCACGCTTGGCTGGCACCCGTGGTTCCGCAAACCTTCGCGCCTGGTTTTCTCTCCCGCGGCGATGTATCCGCGCGACCGCGACGGCATTGCAACGCTGCCGCTGGCGGCGCCTTCCGCAGGCCCTTGGGACGACTGCTTCGTCCATGATGGAACCGTGGTGCTTGAAAACGCCGGGCAAAGCCTGTCGCTGGAATCGGATTGCAGGCACTGGGTCGTCTACGACGAGGGCGCCCTTGCCACCTGCGTGGAACCACAAAGTGGTCCGCCCGATGCATTCAACCTCGAGCCATTCGCACTGATGCCAGGCCAGACGCTCAGCCGCTGGTTCCGGATGGGCTGGGCAGATCGTTGAAGCCGTGCCGTCGATATCGCGTAGCAGGATGTTTCCAATACTGGAGAAGCAGATGAAACCTGGATCACGTCGTTCCCTCGCTTGCCTGGCGCTGATTGCCGCGCTTGGCGTGACCCCGCCCTTGTCCAGGGCAGCCGACGGCGATCCGACAGGAGACCCCGCCATCCACCCGGCGCTGTGGCCCGAGCTTGCATCCGCCATTCCTGTCGACGCCGGGCTCGAGCACAGGATCGCGGAGTTGATGGGCCAGCTCAGCGTGGAAGAGAAGGTGGGCCAGGTGGTGCAGGGCGACATCGCCAGCATTACCCCGGAGGACGTGCGCAAGTACCGGTTGGGCTCGGTCTTCGCGGGCGGCAACTCGGACCCGGGCGGCAAGTACAACGCCACGCCCGCCGAATGGCTGGCGCTGGCCGATGCCTTCCATGAAGCCTCAATGGATACCAGCGCGGGCGGGCATGCGATCCCGGTCATTTTCGGAATCGACGCGGTCCACGGGCAGAGCAACATCGTCGGCGCCACGGTGTTCCCGCACAACATCGGCCTGGGCGCCACGCGCAATCCGGAACTGATGCGCCGGATCGGCGAAATCACCGCGATCGAGACGCGCATCACCGGCATGGAGTGGGCCTTTGCCCCCACCGTGGCCGTTCCGCAGGACGATCGCTGGGGCCGCAGCTACGAAGGCTTCTCCGAGTCGCCGGCGATCGTGGCCAGCTTCGCGGGAAAGATCGTGGAAGGCCTGCAGGGAAAGGTGGGCTCACCAGGATTCCTGGACCAGAGCCACGTCATCGTGTCGGTGAAGCACTTCCTCGGTGACGGCGGCACGACCAATGGCAAGGACCAGGGTGACACCCGGGTCAGCGAAGCGGTCCTGCGCGA
>SEHC01000192.1 GCA_004173415.1 Lysobacteraceae bacterium | reverse complement strand
CGGTGGCCGGGCCGAGGGTGGCGAGGATCTTGGTACGGCGCTGTCTGTCGGTCACGGCTGTCTCCCTGCTGATAAGGGCGAAGCTAGCACATTCACAAGACCAGTACGATGCCATTGGCCCAGGCGCTTATTGCATGACAACAAAGTCCATGGAATTCCACTACTTGCCTGATGTAAATGGTATTTAAGTGGTAATCTATTTCCCGGGCCGGGATTCCACTCCGGTTCCCGCGCCTACTCCCGAAGCTGGTCCGCACGGGTCTCCAGGTAGGGCCTCCCTTCCTGGTACAGCCTGAGCCGGCGCAGGTATCCGCTGGCATCCTGTTTGTCTGCCAGCGCGTCCAGGCTCCAATAACGGCTGAAGCGGGCGATGACCTCCCGCTGGGTGCGCACGGCTGCTGCATGGTCGCCGGTCGCCGCCTGGCACGCGGCGACCGTGTCCAGCCGGCCCCAGCTCAGTTCGGGATCCTTGAGCATCTGTTCCGAATACTTCATGCCCGCATCCACATTCCGCGCGGCCGGATCGAGTGAAGTGCAGTAGGCCCAGGCCATGTTGTTGAGGGCCCATGATTTCTCGTCGTCCCGGGCATCGGTCCACAAACGCACGGCCAGCGCACGATCCTCCGCCGACTCGCGGTTGCGATACAGCCAGTCCGCGTATCCCACCTTCGGATCGTGGTCTTCGGAGGCCAGGATGCGATCGATCCACGGCTGGGCTTTCGCCGGGGATGCCGGGCCGAGTTCTCCTTCCAGGTAGCCAATGGCCAGTAGCAGTTGCGAAAGGCCGGCGCCTGCCTCGGCGTCGCGCAGCAGCCACTGTTCGGCCCGCACCGGGTCCTTCGCAATCCCCTTGCCCTTCATCGCCATGCGCGCAGCCTGGCGGCGCGCGTCACCCATTTCCGGATTCGCGGCGATCCGGACATACCAATCGAAAGCCTGGGCCGCGGTCTGACCCACGTCGGCGTGGTCTTTGGCATAGAGACTGGCCAGGCCGAGTATCGCCTCGCCGTCCCCGGCCTGCACCGACGCCATCAACCAGCGCTCGGCCGGTTTCCAATCGTGCAGCAACTCCGCGCGCGTCGCCAGGTATTTCATGGCCTCCACTTCGCCGCCCAGTGCCGCCAACTTCATCCGGTCCAGGACCTCTGCAGGGGCGGGCGCCGGGTTCTCGCGCATCAGCTGGAAAGCCTGGGCCTGCAGCGCGGTCGGATCGCCCGCCTCGGCCGCCAGCCGCAACGAGGCCTGCTGCAGTTCAGGCCTGTCCTTTGCGTGCCAGTGCCGCGCAAGCCACCAATGACCGACGCCGACGGCGTTGCTGGCCGGCGCGGCCAGGGCCTGCAGGTCGCTTTGGGCCAGTTCGGCTCCGCCCTCCTGGACTTTCAATGCCGCCAGCGCGGCCCGTAACGCCGGGCGATCCATCGCCCCGGCCAGCGACGGGCGCCCGACCGCCTTGGGGCGGGCGGCAACATTGGCCAGGGTCAGGTACTCGAGCGCGACTTCTTCGGGGCTCGACCTGCGCAACGCCGCTGCGATCAGGCCATCGGCAATTTCGTCATCGCGCTTTGCGACCACACCCTCGCCGTGGAGGAAAGCGAGCATCACCATCGGCACGACATGCTTCTGCTCGGACTGCTCGATGAGGATGTCCTCAAGCCCCTCGCCACAGCCCTCGAACGGGCGCCGCGCGCACAAAGCGATCCAGGCGCGCAGGGACTGGATGCCGCCATAACCTGCGCTGACACGCAACGACCTGACCTTCGCCTCGGGGTCATCCTGCTCCATGGCCGCCCGCACACCCTTCAGGTCGACGGCCGCCAGCTGGTTGCCCTTGGCCTGGGCGGTCTCGAAGAAATCTACGAGCAGGTTCTTGTAGAAGGGATAGCCCGCGTATTCGCTACCGCCCTTGAGGCGCGAAGTGACGTCGAGGTAATCGAACACGTACCGCAACTCCTTGCCCGCCTCCGCATCCCAGGCGGCAATGGCAAGGGGAAAGTAACGCCTGGGCCGGGTCTGTTCGAAATATTCGTACATCACCTCCAGGCCGGCGACCTGCATCAGCGCGTAGACATCGTTCGGACCCAGCACCCGGATCGGTCGTGGCCACGGCCACTGGCGCCCATCCTTCAGCGCCTCCCTGGACAGGGATACCAGCGAACGCTCGAGCCGGTTCGCCTGCGTGGTCTGGTCCGTCGCCTCCGCGCACAGCAGCGCGGCACGCACGACCGCGATGCTGACCGGGGCCTTTTCCAGCGCCTCCTCCACCTCGCCCGCATGCGCGCGGCAGGCATCGGCATCGACGCCTTCGGCGGTGTAGCCGACCTTTTCAAGCACTGCGTAAGCCGAGTAGGCCCGCTCGAAGTCCGCCGACGCCGTGAACTCATTCCAGGCCTGGGCGGGGTCGGCGGCGACCGAATCGATGTCCACCAGCGCGGCGACCGCCTGCAGCGGAACGCAGGCCAGCACCAGCAAGCAAGGCAGGGCATGCAGCATCCGCTTCATTTTCCGTTCTCCTGGGGCATGTCGCGCAGCAGCGAGCGGATCCGCTGCTGGCGTTCCTTTGCCGTGGTTGGCGTGACCAGCAGGAAATTCAGCCGCGCCGACATGTCCTCGCGCACGCTTCGCAACTGTTCTAGGTGCGTGGCGGTCTCGCCGATGGCCAGGTAGCGCTGCTTGACCTTCAGGTCGTAGCGCAGGTCGACCAGGTCGGGCTCGATGGCCACGTTGCGCTGGTAATCGAACGCGCTTGAGGAATGCACCGCTTCGTCCGCCACGAACCCGGGTTTCCAGTTCAACGGGTACGCCACCCTGATCCGGTGGGAATAGGTGCCCGGGTCGGCGAACTCGAGCGGGCCGGTGCGCACCATCGTCGAAGGCAGCGTTGCCAGGGCTTCCAACGAGTCTGCGTAGAGGTTCAGCGATCGGGACGCCCCTGCAACCTGGAACGGGCCCTTGAGCACGTAGGCCTCGTTGACCCTGAGGCGGTTGGCCTGGCGGTCGTCGTGCAGGACCGTGCCCGCGGCCACCGACAGTTCGCCAAAGCGCTTGCGGTAATGGTCCGAATAGCGCCGGGTCAGCTCTTCCGAACGTTGTGAAGCGATGGAACGCCGCGCGTAGTCGGCGTCCTGGCCTTCATACACGGTTTCAACCGTCAGCTTGACGTCCGTGCCGTTCCCGGTGACCTCATAGCGCTCGTCGACCGTGGTGGTGCGGGCCAGGCTGGCCGGTGGATCCACCGCCTCCAGCGCGGCGCTTCCCGCGACAAGCGGCAGCACCATGCCATAGCGGCTCAGGTCCACGCTTTCAGGCTTGCCACCCTGCTGGGAAATGGTCGGATCCATCCACACCGTCCCGCCGCCCAGCCGCGCACGTACGATGACGTGGTCGAAATTGGAAGCCGACGGCATGAACGCGGCAATGCCACGGCCATGTGCGATGGACACGAGCGCAGGCACCGCGTCGATGCCCATCGCCTGCAGCAGCGTGACCAGCAGGTAGGCCTTGTCCTTGCAATCGCCGAAACGGCGCTGCCATGTTTCGGAAGGCGTGGCTGGCCGATGGGTGTTCTCTCCCATCTCCACGCCGAAGTAGCGGACCTCGTCCTGGACCGTGCGCAATGCGGCGGCAAGCCGCAGGGCGTCGTTGTCCAGCGCGCGCCATTCCCGCAGCTTCGGCTCCAGCGCGGCGGGAACGGCTTTTACCTGCGGATACAGTGGCAAGCCCCACGCCACTACGTCCGCCCAGGTCTGGCGTCGGGCGACCTGGGCCCGCGAGTAAGGCTGGTACCACGCCGGGTAGCCGCCTTCGTCCACCGCCGCGGCAATCGCCTTGCCGCGCATCGTCACCTCCACCGCGTCTGGAAGCTGGCGGGTGACGACCTGCGGCGCGTCGTCCGTGCGGTAGCTGCCTGGCGTCGTCCCGGGTTCCAGCAACACCCGCAGGCTGGCTTCCAGCGTGGGGCTGGTCCAGGCGAAAGTCATCCAGTCCGACATCTGCCCGGCCATCACCGGATTGCTGCCGATGACCGAGTAGCCGATGCGTACGACGTCGCCAGCTTGGACGTCTTCAAGCACGATCAAGGCAGTGACCAGACCATCGGAAAGGTCGTTCTCGAAGCCCTCCTCGCGCCTGGCCAGCGACACCTTGTGCGCCGACAGGCGTGGACTCCATATGCCATCGCGCCGGAGGTCGGCGCGATGGAGTACCAGGCGCTGGTATTCGGGGTTGAAGGAAATCTTGAAACGGCCCGCTTCGCTGACGAAGGTGTCAGACACCGCTTCGAATGCATAGTCGACGTAGCGCTGGTCGCGCCCGTCCCGCCGGTCTACCTGCACCTCGTTGCGCCAGAAGCGCCACCGCGAGTCCGCTGCGCCTGGGGCTTTGGGATCCCAACGCTCCGCAATGGGCGTGCTGGCCACGAAGTCCGGAACCGGACCCACCTCAAACTGGAAATCACCGCGCCGGTGGATCTCGCCGGCCTGGGCGGTCAACGCCATTGCCCAGAGCAGCGCCACTATGAATACCCGCATTCCTATTCCCCCATCGGTTGTGGTGTTGGACATCCGCCGCCGGTGGAGATGTAGCCGATGTCGGCGGCGATGCCGTACTTGTCCACCGCGGCCAGGGTGTCGCCGCCGCCGGCGATGGAAAAGGCCTTCGAGGTGGCGATGGCCCGGGCCAGGGCTTCGGTGCCCTTGCCGAAGGCGTCGAACTCGAACACTCCCACCGGGCCGTTCCAGACCACCGTGCCGGCCCCGGCGATCATCGCCGCATAGCGCGCGGCGGTGTCCGGGCCGATGTCCAGGATCATGTCGCCGGCGTCAACTTCGTCCACCTGCTTCACCGTGGCCGGGGAATCGGCCTTGAACTCGGCAGCCACCACCACGTCGGTGGGCACCGGGATGTCGGCGCCGCGCGCCCTGGCGTCGGCGATGATCTTGCGCGCGGTGTCCAGCAGGTCGTTCTCGACCAGCGACTTGCCCACGGCGTGGCCCTGGGCGGCGATGAAGGTGTTGGCGATGCCGCCACCGACGATCAGCTGGTCGACCTTGCCGACCAGGTTGGAGAGCAGTTCCAGCTTGGTCGAGACCTTGCTGCCGGCGACGATGGCCAGCAACGGGCGCGCCGGCTTCTCCAGGGCCAGGGCCAGCGCGTCCAGCTCGGCCATCAGCAGCGGGCCGCCGGCGGCCTGCCTGGCGAAGCGGATCACGCCATGGGTCGAGGCCTGGGCGCGGTGCGCGGTGCCGAAGGCATCCATCACGAACACGTCGCAAAGCGCGGCGTATTTCCTCGACAGGGCTTCGTCGTCCTTGCCCTCGCCCGGGTTCATGCGGCAGTTTTCCAGCAGCACGATGCGGCCCGGCTCGACGTCGACGCCGTCGACCCAGTCGCGGACCAGCGGCACTTCGGTACCGAGCAGCTCGGACAGGCGCCTGGCCACCGGCGCCAGCGAATCCTCCTCGCTCCACACGCCTTCCTTGGGCCGGCCCAGGTGCGAAGTGACCATGACCGCCGCGCCTTTCTCCAGCGCCAGCTTCAGCGTGGGCAGGGACGCGCTGATCCGCTGCTCGGAGGTGATGCGCCCGGCCTCGATCGGCACGTTGAGGTCCTGGCGGATCAGCACGCGCTTGCCGGCGAGGTCGAGATCGGTCATGCGGAGGATGGACATGGCGTGTTCCTGTTCGGGTCAGGCGGCCATTGTCCGGGCTTGCGCCGGGCGCGGCAACGCGGAACCTACAGCGGCGGCATCGTGCCGGTGTCTTCGCCGACCAGCTCCATCGCCATCACCAGCGCATCCTCGCGTCCGTCGCGGGCCGGGTAGTAGCGCGGCCGGCGGCCGATCTCGTTGAAGCCTTCGTCCTGGTACAGGGCGATGGCACCGGGATTGGACGGACGCACTTCGAGGAAGATCCGCGCCGCGCCGAGGTCGCGGGCCAGCCCGACCAGCGAGCGCAGCAGGCGCCGGCCATGGCCGCGGCCCTGGCGCTCCGGGGTAACGCAGATGTTGAGGATGTGGGCTTCGTCGGCGGCCACGCTGAGCACCGCGTAGCCGATCGGACAGCCATGCTCCTGCAGGATCCAGGCCGGATAACCCGCCGCCAGGCAGTCGCGGAAGATGCCGCGGGTCCACGGGAACGGATACGCGCGCTGTTCGATCGCCAGGACGGTGTCCAGGTCGGTTTCGCGCATCGCGCGCAGGCCGGCGCCCTCGGGGAACGCATCGGCGGCCAGCGCGCTCACCGGGTGCGCGGCCTGCGCATCGCGCGCAACTGCGGCCACAACGCGCGCTTGGCATCGGGCCTGCCGCGCAGCTCCGAGGAAGCGGGCCAGCGGGCGATGATCGCCGCGGCCTCGGGATCCTGCGGATTGCAGCCCGAGGCGCGGACCAGGGCGAAATGCAGCTTGTCCGGCAGCCGCGCGGCGGCCCGGCGCGGCGGCGGGGCGGCGGCTGGCGCCGCGGCGATGGCCTCGGCCGCGGGCGGGCGGCGCGGCGCGGTCCGGACCGCGGGTTTTTCGTGAACCGCAACGGGAACCGGGTCAGTGGCGGCCGCGACCGGTTCTCCGCCCGCGACCATCGCAGGCTCGGCACTGCCGGGCACGTACACGGTGTGGCCCAGCGCAGCCAGCCACTCGTGCTGTTGCGAGGACCACAGCTCGCTCACGGCGCGGCTCCCGGCAGCTTGCGCCAGCGACGCCAGGCCCAGGTGGCCGGCCCGGAACACGCATAGACCACGCCGATCGCCAGCAAGGCCCGTGGCAGGTCCATCGCCAGCACCGCGATCACCACCGGGATCAGGAACAGGGCATAGAACGGGATGCGGTCGGCCTTGGGTCCGTGGCCGGTGCCCTTGAAGCTCCAGAAGCGGATCCGGCTGACCATCAGCAGGGCCGCGCACAGGGTCACCGCAAGGGCCAAGTAGCGCAGTTGTTCGCCACTCCAGCCCAGGTCGCCGTCGGCGAACGCCCAGACGAAGGCCATCATCAGCCCCGCGGCCGCCGGGCTGGCCAGGCCGATGAACCAGCGCTTGTCCACGCTGCCGACCTGGGTGTTGAAGCGCGCCAGCCGCAGCGCGGCGCAGGCCGCGTACAGGAAAGCCACCGCCCAGCCGACCCGGCCCATCACGCTGCCGTCGAACTTCAGCGAGGACAGCGCCCAGTGGTACATCACCAGCGCCGGGGCCATGCCGAAGCTCACCAGGTCCGCCAGCGAGTCGTATTGCACGCCGAAGTCGCTGCTGGTGCCGGTGAGCCGGGCCACGCGTCCGTCGATGCCATCCATGATCGCGGCGATGAACACCGCGACCGAGGCCTGCACGAAATCGCCGTTGGACGCGGCGATGATCGCGTAGAAGCCCGCGAACAGGCCCGCTGTGGTGAACAGGTTGGGCAGCAGGTAGATGGTGCGCGAGCGCGAAGCGTGCTTGTTTTCGTCCATGCGTCTCAGTTTAGCCCAACCACGCGACTTGCCAGCCCGGCCCGGCAATGCTGCAATCACGCTCATTACCCGCCTTTCCACCTGGAGGCCGCCATGCGCGCCCTGTCCGTCGCTTCGTTCCTGACCCGCGCCTGCTCCCTCCTGCTGCTGGCCGGCGCCTGCGCGCCGGTGCTGGCCGGCACCATCTACCAGTGGAAGGACGCCAAGGGCGTCACCCACTATTCCGACAGCCCGCCGCCCAACCAGCGGGTCAAGGACCGGCGCATCGACAGCCGTGGCGAGCCGCTCGCCGAAGCCACCGCGGTCGGCAAGTCGGTGGAGAACCCGCAGTGCACCACCGCCAGGCTCAACCTGCAGATCCTCGCCGGCAACACCGGCGTGCAGCAGGACACCGACGGCGACGGCAAGCCGGA
>SEHC01000191.1 GCA_004173415.1 Lysobacteraceae bacterium | reverse complement strand
CGGGTCAGCTGCTGCAGAGCGCCGCTGCGCAGGTCGCGGACGAAGACGTCGCCGTTGCGCACGAAGGCCATGCGCGTGCGTTGCGCGTCGTAGGCAGGGCTGGCCGCCTCCAGGCCGCTGCGCGCGGCATCGTCCACGAGCCGGGCGGCGCCGCCATCGACGGGCTGCTGGAAGGTGTCGCGGATCGGGCTGCCCTGGCGCTTGAGCTGGTACTGCACGTGGCGTCCATCCCAGGCCCACCATGCGCCTTCTACTGCCGGCCCGATCCAGTCCGGATCGGCCATGACCTGTTCGAGGGTGAGCGGGGCCGCTTCCTGGGCATGGGCGGCAGTGGCGGCGGTCAGGCAGGCGAGCAGGAGCACATTCAGGCAGGAGCGCATCGGGTTTCCGTGGGCATACGCGAAAACACCAAGGTTACCAGCCTGAACCAGCGCGATCCCGCGCGTGGCCGCAGCGGCTGCCGGTGGGCGGCCAAGTTCCTTCAGCCGCCGCTTTCCTCCACAATCCGCCGGCGAGGACGCTCCGCTGCACGGATGGGCGGTCCTCGCCCACGGGGCATCGAACATTCCAGCAGGAGGCAGCAGGACCCATGTCGGCAGTCGTAGCAGCGCCCGGATCATTCGGGCCAACCCCGCTGGCAATCGGCGATCGCGGGCGCACGCTGGCCATGGACGGGAACTGGCGGGTCGACCTGGAGACATTCCACGCGCACGTTCGCGGCGTCGCCGCGCTGCTGCCGGAAGGCGCCCATGCGGTGAACCTGTGCGAAGACCGCTACCGCTTCCTGGTGACCTTCTGCGCGGTGGCGCTGCGTGGCCAGGTCACCCTGCTGCCGCCGTCGCGCGCGCCGGCGGTGGTGACCGCGGTGCTGCACGACCATGCCGACAGCTACAGCCTTGGCGAAGACGCGCCGGGGGCGATGCCGCCCGGGCATTGGCAGCTTCCGGCGCGGTTGCCGGAACTGGAAGGCGAGGCGCCGGCCATCGACGAGGCGACGATCGTGGCCATCGGCTTCACCTCGGGCAGCACCGGAATCCCCAAGGCCAATCCAAAGACCTGGGCTTCTTTCCGCGTCAGCACCGCGCAGAACCTGGCTGCCTTGCAGGATCTCTGGCAGGGGCATGCGATGCCCGCGGTGGTGGCCACGGTGCCGCCGCAGCACATGTACGGGATGGAGTTGTCAGTACTGCTGCCGCTGCTCGGCCCGGCCATCCTGCATTCGGCGCGCCCGTTCTTCCCCGGCGACGTGGCCCGGGTGCTGCGCGAGAGCCCGGCCCCGCGGCTGCTGGCGACCACGCCGGTGCACCTGCGCGCGCTGGTCGAATCGGGGGTGGAACTGCCGCCGCTGTGCGGGATCGTTTCGGCCACCGCGCCGCTGTCGCAGGAGCTGGCGGCGGCGGCCGAAGCTCGCTTCGGCTGCGAGGTCCGCGAGGTGTTCGGTTCGACCGAGACCTGCGTGATCGCACGCCGCCGCACCGCGCGGGAATGCGCATGGACGCCGCTGCCCGGGGTGCGCCTGCAGCCGCGTCCGGATGGCGCCCTGGTCCACGCCGCGCACCTGCCCGTTGCGGTGGCGCTGGCCGACCTGGTCGAGCTGGAAGAAGATGGCCGCTTCCACCTGCGCGGGCGCCAGGCCGACCTGCTGGAGATCGCCGGCAAGCGTGCCTCGCTGGGCGACCTGACCCGCAGGCTGCTGGCCATTCCCGGGGTCGAGGACGGGGTGGTCCTGCAGCTGGACCAGGTCGATGGGATGGGCGTGGCCCGGGTCGCCGCGCTGGTGGTGGCGCCGGGCCTGGACGAACGGACGATCCTGGACGCATTGCGCCAGGGCATCGATCCGGTGTTCCTGCCGCGGCCGGTGAAATCGGTCGCGGCCTTGCCGCGCACCGAGACCGGCAAGCTGCCACGCGCCGAACTGCTGCGCCTGCTCCACGCCTAGCTTCGCCGAAGACCCCGCACGGCGGTCCGCGAATCGGACACGGCCCCGCGCTGCCCCGGCTCAGCCGTGGACGCCGTCGATCTCCATGCTCAGTTCGCGCCGGCAGATCGCCGCGTGCAGCAGGAGCCGCGGTACCGCATCGCCGAAGCGCTGGTCCAGGGCCTGGGCCACCAGCGGCAGGTCGGCGCGGTCGCGCACGTAGACCTTCAGCCGCGTGCCGGGCCCGAAGCGGGGCGGCAGGGTCGGCGAGCACAGCCGCGCGGCGCCGAGCAGCGCGTCGAAATTGACCAGGGTTTCCTCGATCTGCGCCAGCAGTTCGCCTTCGTGCTGCGAGGCGTGGCCGACCACGCTGGCGGTACCGGAGAGCAGCAGCGGCATGCGTCCGCCCGGCGGTGGCAGCATCGCCCGGGCGAAGCTGGGCGACTGCCGCCCGTACTGGCGCGGATAGCGGTAGGCGCTGACCTGGCGGGGATTTTCCACCGGGGTGCCGGACTCGCGCGCGGCCAGCCAGTAGATCTGGATCACGCGTTCATCGTCGCAGCGGCCGATGGCGGTGGCCGCCGGCAGCCGCGAGGCGTCGAAGTCGCCCATGCCGCGGCCACGGCCTACGCAGAACTGCCGGTAGCGCTCGGCATCGCCGTCGCCCAGGGTGATCGCGTCCAGGTAGTTCCAGATCCGCAGCAGGCTGGGCGTGCCGCTGCGGCGCACGAACGCGATCAGCTGCGCGTAGGCCGACGCGGCCGCGGCCTCGATTCCCAGGTCGCTCTCGTCGATCTCGATCACCCCGAACGACAGTTGCCCGTCGCTGGCCCAGGCGATGTCGCCCTCGCGGCCGCGGGCCACCGGCCCGTTGCTGCGCCAGACCTCGAACGGCGCATCGCCGTAGGGCTGCAGCGGCACGCGCAGGTAGCGCGGATCGTCGTTGCGCGGCGCGTCGTTGCCGAAAGCGAGCACCGCCAGCACGTCGTCGCCAGCCAGCAGCGCGTCCGGGGACGTGGCGCGCACGTAGTCCACTTCCAGGCGCGGGTGCGCGGTGGTGGGGGGCATCGAAGCCATCGGCCGGCTCATGGATTGCCTTCCTGCAGGGTGTCGCCGCCGAAGCTCTCGCCGACCTGGCGCTTGCGGCGCAGCCAGCCGTGCAGCGCCCGCGGCGCCAGTTGCAGCGCGTTGACCGCGTAGATCAGCCGGAACAGGCGCAGCCGCCGCAGCACCGGCCGGTTGTCGAACACGTCGCCGGCCAGCATCGAGATCACCGCCTGCTCGACCTGCAGGACATTGCGTGGCTCGGCGAACAGGCGCTGCATCACCGGCGTGGTGAACCGGTAGATGAACCAGGAGAAATGGCGCAGGCCGCGGCGCAGGCGGCGCTCCATCGCCCGCTGCAGCCGCCTTTCGCTGGACGGGTCGCGCAACGCGCCATCGACCACGCCGGCCGCATGTTCGGCGCTGTTCATGCCCAGGTACACGCCGGAGGAGAACACCGGGTCGATGAACGCATAGGCGTCGCCGGCCATCACCCAGCCGGGGCCGGTCATGCGCGTGCAGGTATAGGAGTAGTTGCCGGTCACGTGGACCGGGGCCACGCGCTCGGCGCCGTGCATCCGCGACCAGACCGACGGGGTGTCGCGCAGGGTCTGCATCAGGAACGACTCGTTGTCGCCGCGGCGTTGCTTGAGGTATTCGGGGAAGCACACCGCGCCGACGCTCATCACGTCGTCGCGCAACGGGATCAGCCACATCCAGCCATGGGCGAACCGCTCCACGGTGATGTTGCCGGCGTCGGCGCCTTCGCGGCGGCTGACCCCGCGGAAATGGCTGAAGATCGCCGCCGACTGGTGCAGCGCGTTCTTCTTCTTCAGCTTCAGCCGCGCGCCGAGGAAGGTGTCGCGGCCGCTGGCGTCGACCAGCTGGCGTGGGGCGAAGGCCAGCGCCCGGCCCTGGGCGTCGCGCGCGTGGACCACCGCGGGGCGGCCACTGGGGTCGAAATCGACCTTCTCCACCGCCACCTGCATGCGCGCGTCGACGCCGTTGTCGAGCGCGTTCTGGAACAGCAGCGCGTCGAACTCCTCGCGCTTTACCTGGTAGGCGTGGGTGAACAGCGGGTTCAGCGCGCGCTCGAACCTGAACACGTTCACGCTTGCGGCGTCGTCCTGGTGCGGGAAATCCGCGCCGGGCTTGAACACGCCGATCCGTGCGACCTGGTCGAGCACCCCGAGGCGCTGGAGGATCGGCAGGTTCATCGGCAGCAGCGATTCGCCGATGTGGAAGCGCGGGTGCACGCCCTTCTCCAGCAGTACCACCCGCCAGCCCTTGCGCGCCAGGAAGGTGGCCGCGGTGGTGCCGGCAGGGCCGCCGCCAATCACCAGCACGTCGACGGCGACCGGAACGGGGCCTGCAGTCGCGACGGGGACGCCGGGAGCCGGGGTCGTGGCACAGGCGGCCGCGGCGGTGGAAGCACTGCGCTTCGAGGCGCGGGCCGGGTCGGTCTGGGTCATCCTGGCTGAACCATGTTCGGTGTTCTGTCGGCAACAGGCGATCGATCCGGAGGCGCCGCTGTTCAACACCGGCCTGGGCCTGGATTCGATCGACGCGCTCGAGCTGGCCCTGGCGATCAGCAAGAAGTATGGCTTCCAGCTGCGTTCGGACAACGACGACAACCGTCGCATCTTCGCGTCCCTGCGCGCGCTGTCGGCGCATGTCGAAGCCAACAGGCTCGCCTGATCCCGCGCCGGCCCGCGCAGAGGCCACCGCCACGGCCGCGCAGGTGCCTGCCGGCCTGCTGATCGGCTTGCGGTTGCTGCTGGCCCTGGCCTATCCGGTCTTCGCCCACCTTGCCAGCGCTCGCGCGGACGGGGGCTGGGCGGCCCTGGCCATGGCCGACCTGCTGCTGTTCCTGCTGCTGGAGCCGTTGCTGGCGCGGCGCGGCTGGGCCTTGGGCGTGGTCGCCCTGTGCCTGCTGGGCCTGTGGGCGATCTCGTTGTCGCGCTATGCGCTGATGCCGCTGCTGGCGCCACCGGTGCTGTTCATCTCCCTGGTCTCCTGGTTGTTCGGGCGCAGCCTGCGCCGGGGCCGCATGCCGCTGATCACGCGCATCGTCGAAGGCCTGTACGCCCAGGCCGGGATGCCGATGAGCGCCGACCTGCATCGCTACTCGCGGCAACTGACCCTGGCCTGGGCGGTGCTGCTGGGCCTGCTGGCGGTGGCCAACCTGTTGCTGGCGCTGTGCGCGGTGCCCAGCGGCCTGCTGCACCAGCTGGGCCATGCGCCGCCCTGGCCGGTCAGTGACGAGCAATGGTCGTTGTTCGCCAACGTGCTCAACTACGGCATCCTCGGCATGTTCTTCGTGGCCGAATACCAGCTGCGCAAGCGCCGGTTCCCGCATCGCCCGTATCGCAGCGCGGTCGACTTCGTCGCCCAGATGGCCAGGCTCGGACCACGTTTCTGGAGACGACCGGCCCGCTGCCGCCGCTGCGGCTGCCGCAGGTCAAGTTCCTCAAGCCGCTGTTGCCCGGCCAGGCCGCCGATATCGAGTGGGACGGCGCCGCGCCGCGCTGGCGCTTCCGGGTAAGCCGCGATGGCGAGTTGCTGGCCAGCGGCGAGATCGTGGCCGGGCCGGCCACGGCATGAGCGCCGACTGGAAGAAGCGTCCCGAGGGTGGCGGTCGCCTCGCCCTCTGGCTGATCCGCGCCGTGGCCTGCCATGGCGGCCGCCGCCTGGGCCGTGCCTGCCTGTATCCGATCACCCTGTACTTCGCCCTGGTGCGCGGCCCCGAGCGGCGCGCCTCGCAGGGCTATCTGGCCCGCGTGCTCGGACGTCCGGCCGGCTGGGGGGGGGTGCTGCGGCACATGCATACCTTCGCGGCCACGATCCTGGACCGGGTATTCCTGCTCGGCGGCCGCCTGGACGGCTTCGACGTGCGGGTCAGCGGCCTGCCGGAACTGCACGAGGTGCTGGACCAGCAGCGCGGGTTGCTGCTGTTCGGCTCCCACCTGGGCAGCTTCGAGGTGCTGCGGGTGCTCGCCCGGCAACGCCCCGACTACAAGATCCGGGTGGTGCTGGACAAGACCCACAACCCGGCCCTGACCGAGATGCTGGACGCGCTGGATCCGCAGATCGCCGCGGGGGTGATCGATGCCGGCCAGGATGGTCCCAGCATCGCCATGGCGATCAAGCAGGCCACCGACGAAGGCGCCCTGGTCGCACTGCTGGTCGATCGCGCGCGCCCCGGCGAGCCGGCGCTGCAGGCGCCGTTCCTGGGCAGCCCGGCGCCGTTCCCGACCGCGCCGTGGCTGATCGCCTCGGCGCTCAAGGTGCCGGTGGTGCTGGCGTTCGGCCTGTACCGGGGCGGCAACCGCTATGACCTGGTGTTCGAAAGGTTCAGCGAAAGCGTCGCCGTGCCGCGCCAGCAGCGGGCCCAGGCATTGCTCTCGCTCATCGGGCGTTACGCCGCCAGGCTGGAGCATCACGCCCGGCTCGCACCCTACAACTGGTTCAATTTCTATGACTTCTGGGGCACTGAAGATGAAGGCAGCCTGCCATCGGCATTCGACGCGCCGCGCATCGTGGCGATCGATCATGCCGACGCTGATGCTGCTGTGCAGCGCCGTACTGCCGTGCGCCGCAGCGCCTGAAGCGGCGGCGGTCGACGCCGGCTGGATCCTGCAGAAGCTGGCCCGACCCGCGCCGACGCGCACGGCGTTCGTCGAGCTGCGCGGTTCGCCGATGCTGAAGGCGCCGCTGCGCGTGGAGGGCGAATACCGCCGTCCCGACGCGGCCACGCTGGTGCGTGAAGTCCGTTCTCCCTATGCCGAGACCACCACCCTGCGCGACGGCCAGGCCACCATCGCCCGCGCCGGCAAGGCGCCGCGCACGTTCTCGCTGTCGCGCGTGCCGGAACTGGCCGGGCTTCAAGCCAGCTTCGGCGCGCTGCTTTCCGGCGATCGCCAGGCGCTGCAGGCGCGCTACCGCCTCAGCACGCGCGGCAGCCGGCAGGGCTGGACCCTGCAGCTGGTGCCGATCGATGCGCAGATGAAGGGCGCGGTCCGCGACATCACCCTGTACGGGCGCGGCGCGGAACTGCGCTGCATCGAAACACGGCCGTGCGTCGCGCAGGCGCCTGGCCCTGGCGCTGGGGTGGCTGGCCTTGCTGGCGCTGGCCGGCTGGTCGATCAGCCGCCACCTCGAGCTCAGTGGCGACCTGCGCAAGTTCATGCCGGCCGCCGAGACCCCGGCGCAGAAACTGCTGATCGACGAACTGGGCGAAGGTCCCGGCTCGCGCCTGTTGCTGATGTCGATCGAGGGCGCCGACGCCCCGACCCTGGCCGCGCAGTCCCTGGCCCTGCGCCAGGCGCTGGCGGCGCGCGCCGACTTCGCGATGGTCGCCAACGGCGACGACGCCAGCCTCGAATCGATCCCCGCGCGCCTGCGCCCGTATCGCTACCTGCTGTCGGACAGCTTCGACAGCCGGCCGCTGGATGCCGCGTTGCTGGGCGAAGAACTCCAGGCCCGACTGCAGGACCTGGGGTCGCCCGCGGCGGCGCTGGTCGAGCCGCTGCTGCCGTCCGATCCCACCCTGGAAATACTCAAGCTGGCCGAACGCTGGCAGCCGGCCAGCGCGCCGCAGCGCCTGCACGAGGTGTGGTTCGACCGCGCCGGCGGCAAGGCCTTGCTGGTGGCGCAGACCCGCGCGGCCGGTTTCGATCCCAGCGGCCAGCAGGTCGCGGTCGATGCGATCCGCGCCGACTTCGCCAAGGCCTCCGCGGGCACCGGCACGCGCCTGGTGCTGACCGGGCCGGGGGCGTTCTCGGTCGAGATCGGCGGGCGCACCGCGGCCGAGGCCCAGTGGATCGGGCTGGTCGACAGCATCGGGCTGGTGCTGCTGCTGTTCTTCGCCTACCGCAGCTGGAAGATGCCGATCCTCGGCGCGTTGCCGCTGGCCACCGCATCCACCTTTTCAGCCACCAGCGGCCCGGACTGTCTCCGTGGGCCAATGCGCGTTCGCTGTGGCCGACCCTGGCCACCGGCGTGGTCTCGACCTGCATCGCCTACGTGACCTTCCTGTTCTCCGGGGTCGACGGGCTGAAGCAGCTGGCGGTGTTCACCATCGCCGGCCTGGCGGCGGCGGCGATCAGCACGCGCTTCCTGCTGCCGGCGCTAATCGATCCGGCATCGCGCGATTTCGCCGATTCACGGCGGCTGGCCGCGCTGTGGAGCGCGATCGCGCGCCTGCCGCGGCCGAAGTGGTCGCTGGCCCTGGTGGCGCTGCTGGCGGTGGCGGTGACGGTGCTGGCGCCGGGCCCGTTCTGGCAGAACGATCTGTCCAGGCTCACCCCGGTGCCGGCCGCGGCACTGGCCCAGGACGAGGTGCTGCGCGACGAGCTGGGCGCGCCCGACGTGCGCTACGTGCTGACCGTGGCCGGTCGCAGCGAGGACCAGGCCCTGCAGTCGTCCGAAGCCTTGCGCCCACTGCTGGACAGGCTGGTTGCCGACGGCGCGTTGCAGGGCTATGACCTCGCCGCGCGTTACCTGCCCAGCGCCGGCGCGCAGCTGGCCAGGCAGGCGCGCCTGCCGCAGCCGCAGGTCCTGCGCGACATGCTTGCCGGCGTGCTCGCCGACTCGCCCTTCCATGCCGATGCCTTCGATCCGTTCCTGGCCGACGTGGAAACCGCGCGCACCGCGGCGCCGCTGACCCGCGCGGACCTGTCCGGCACGCCGCTGGCAGCCAGCGTCGATGGCCTGATGCTCAGGGGCGGCGATCACTACACCGCGCTGGTCTCGCTCAGCGGCCTGAAGGATGCGGACGTGGTGGCCGCCGCGATCGGAGCCAGCGGCGCGCAGCTGCTGGACATGAAGCAGGCCTCCGAATCGCTGGTCGCCGCCTATCGCGGCCGCGTGCTGGCCGCGCTCGGGGTGGCAGCGGTACTGCTGGCGCTGGCGGTGTGGGTCTCCTTGCGGCAGCCGCGCCGGGTCTGGCGCGTGCTCCTGCCGATGGCCCTGACCACCTTGCTGATCCTGGCCGTGCTGCGCGGCTGCGGGGTGGAGTTGAACCTGTTCCACCTGGTCGCCCTGATCCTCGCCGCCGGTCTCGGCCTGGACTACGCGCTGTTCTTCGACCATGCCGGCGACGACCGCGCCGACCAGTTGCGCACCCTGCACGCGCTGATCGTCTGCAGCCTGATGACCCTGCTGGTGTTCAGCCTGCTGGCCTTTTCCTCGATCCCGGTGCTGCGCGCGATCGGCAGTACCGTGGCGCTCGGGGTGTTCGGCAATTTCGTGCTGGCCCTGCTGGTCTCGCGACAAGCGGTGAAGGCCGTCGATGATGTCGTCGCCTGACCCGCTGCTCACCCGCACTGCGATCCAGGCGCTGATCCCGCACCAGGGCAGCATGTGCCTGTGGGACGAGGTGATCGACTGGGACCCGCAGAGCGTCCGCCTGCGCGCCCACAGCCATCGCCAGCCTTCGCACCCGCTGCGCTCGCGCGATCGCCTGCACGCGGTGCACCTGTGCGAATACGGCGCCCAGGCCATGGCCGTGCACGGGGGCCTGCGCGCGGGCCGGGACGGCGCTCCGCCGCGTCCGGGGATGCTGGTCGCGCTGCGCGCGGTGACCCTGCATTGCCAGCGCATCGACGAGCTGCCCGGCGCGCTTGAATGCGAAGCCGAGGTCCTGGCCGAAGGCGAGGGCAGCCAGCAATACGCCTTCCGGATCCTGCATGACGGCGTGCTGCTGGCCGAAGGCCGCGCTGCGGTGATGCTGCAGGCCGCTGCTCCCTAGCCAGGCGAGCCCGCCGGCAACGGCGCCACCCATCTCCATTACGATGACCGCATGAATACCACTCCACGCAAACGCGCCCTGGTCACCGGCGGCAGCGGCGACCTCGGCGGCGCGATCAGCCAGCGCCTGGCGGCCGATGGCTTCCACGTCATCGTCCATGCGCACGGCAACCTGGCCCGCGCCCAGGCACGGGTGGACGCGATCGCCGCGACCGGCGGCAGCGCTCAAGCGGTCGCCTTCGACGTAGCCGACGGCAGCGCCGCGCGCACGGCGATCGAGGCGCTGCTGCAGGACGGCCCGGTCCAGGTGGTGGTCAACAACGCCGGCATCCACGACGACGCGCCGATGGCCGGGATGTCCGAGAACCAGTGGAAGCGGGTCATCGACGTGTCGCTGCACGGCTTCTTCCACGTCACCCAGCCCTTGCTGCTGCCGATGGCGCGGACCCGCTGGGGCCGCATCGTCAGCGTATCCTCGGTGGCCGCGGTGCTGGGCAACCGCGGGCAGACCAACTACGCCGCGGCCAAGTCAGCCCTGCACGGCGCGACCAAATCGCTTGCACGGGAGATGGCGTCGCGGGGGATCACCGCCAACGTGGTCGCACCCGGAGTGATCGCCGGGAGCATGGCCCAGGAGTCGTTCCCCGCCGAGGTGATCAAGCAGCTGGTGCCCGCCGGGCGCGCAGGCAAGCCCGAGGAGGTCGCCGCTCTGGTCGGCTTCCTGTGTTCGGATGCCGCGGCCTACCTCACCGGGCAGGTGATCGGCATCGACGGTGGCATGAGCTGAGCCGTTGGCGGTCGGCCCGCCGCCTCAGTCCGGCACGACCACCGCGTCCGCGTCCGCGACCTTCCGCTGGCGGCCGACGAACAGCGTCACTAGCGGCCCGGTCATCACCGTGGTCAGGATGGCCATGACCAGCAGCATGGTGAACAGAGACGGCCCGATCAGGCCGGCATCCAGGCCGACCTTCATCACGATCAGCTCCATCAGCGCCCGCGCGTTCATCAGCGAGCCGACCGCGAAACTGTCGCGCCAGCCGAATCCGGCCAGGCGGGCGCCGATCGAGCCGCCGGCGAACTTGCCGGCGACCGCGGCCACCAGGATCAACAGCATCGCGCCAAGGCCCGCGCCGACGAAGGCGTCCGGGGTCGTGTTCAACCCGGCCAGGGCGAAGAAGATCGGCATCAGCACGATCACCGCCAGGTATTCCAGCCGCTCGATCAGCGTGCGAAGCAGACGGTCGTCGCGCGGCAGGCAGGCGCCGAACAGGAACGCGCCGAACACTTCATGCAAGCCCATCCACTGGGTGATCGCCGCGCAGCCGAACAGGCCGATCATCAGCAGCGCCAGGGTCGCCCCGGACGGTCGCGAGTCCGGCGCGTGGCGCCGCAGCAGGCGCGCATAGAGCGGCCGCAGCACGGTGAACACCAGCACCGTCATCGCCACCAGCCCCAGCGTGGTCTTGAGGAAGCTGCCGTAGCCCTCGCCTTGGCCCCCGATCAGCGCGACCACCAGGGCGAGCATGACCCAGGCCATCACGTCGGCGATCGCCGCGGCCGACAGCGACAGTCGCCCCAGCGTCGTGTGGGTCATGGCGCGTTCCTTGAGGATCCGCGCGAGGATGGGGAACGCGGTGATCGACATCGCCGCGGCCATGAACAGCGCGAACGGCCAGAACCCGACCCCGGCCGGGGCCAGCGGGTGCAGGAACGGCGCCACCGCCAGGCCCGCGCCCATCGGCAGCAGTACGCTCAGTACGCCGACCAGGCCAGCCGCCTTGACCTGCGCGCGCACGCCGTCGGGCGCCCGCAGTTCGGCGCCGACGATGAACATGAAAAGGACCAGCCCCAGCGTGGACAGCGACGACAGCGCCGGCAGCGACGCGGGCGCGAACAACTGCGCGTGGAACTCCGGGAACAGGGCGCCGAATACGATCGGGCCGAGCACGATCCCGGCCGCCATCTCGCCGATCACCGGCGGCTGCTCCAGGTGCTTGAGCAACCAGCCGCAGGCGCGGGCCGTAGCGATGATGATCACCAGTTGCAGCAGCAGGGGAGTGAAGTGCATCGGCGGTCCACCATCAGGGAAAAGGAAAGCCGCCTCAGGCGGCGGCATACCACACGTCGTCCAGCGAGCCTGGGGCCGGCCCGGCGCCGGCCAGCAGGAGACCGAGGCCATGGTCGTCGACCTGCGCGTGGCTGCGGCGCGCGCGATCCAGGATCTCCGCCGCCAGCCATTGCATGCGCGTGAGGTTGGCGCTGATGCGGGCCTCGAAGGCAGGGTCGTCCAGCACATCGTTCAAGGCGCTGTTCATTTCATGGAACCAGTCGATCCCGAACTGGTTCAGGTAACGCGCGTCGGCAGCCAGCGCCGGGTCGTTGCGCCGGTGCCAGTCGCGCAGCAGGGCCTGGACCGCGATGTTGAGCGCGCTGCCGGCGGCGAACTGCGGCCGCAGGCGCCCGAGCAATGGAATGTCGGTGAGCTTGCCGGCGAAGTACAGCGGCGCCAGCAGGGCCCAGTAGTAGGTGTAATCCCAGATCACCTTCACCGGCATCACCTGGGCGTCGCCGAACAGCGGGTACTGGTCCTGGTACAGGGTCAGGGTGTTCTCGTAGAAGGAGAAGTACAGCTGCTGGTAGATCTCCGCGTACGGCGCGAACGACTGCCCGGCGCGGTCCTTG
>SEHC01000649.1 GCA_004173415.1 Lysobacteraceae bacterium | reverse complement strand
CACAGCACCAGCGCGATTGCGATGATCGGACCGGACACCTCCTTCATGGCCAGGTGCGCGGCCTGCAGCGGGCTGGCGCCCAGCTCGATGTGCCGTTCCACGTTCTCCACCACCACGATGGCGTCATCCACGACGATGCCGATCGCCAGCACCAGCCCGAACAGGGTCAGCGTATTGATCGAGAATCCGAGCAGGTACAGCGCCGCGAACGTGCCGACGATGGACACCGGCACCGCGATCAGGGGAATGATCGAGGCACGCCAGGTCTGCAGGAACAGGATCACCACCAGCACCACCAGCAGCGTGGCTTCCAGCAGCGTGGCCACCACCGCCTTGATCGAATCGCGGACGAAGATGGTGGTGTCGTAGATCGACTTGTACTCCACGCCCGGCGGTAGGGTCTTGGCGATCTCGTCCATCTTGGCGATGACCGAGTCGCGGATCTCCAGCGCGTTGGCGCCCGGCGCCTGGAAGATGCCGATGGCCGAGGCGTTCATGCCGTTCAGGCGCGAGCGCAGGGTGTAGTCGCCCGCGGCCAGCTCGATGCGGGCCACGTCCGACAGCTGCACGATTTCCCCGTCGGCGCCGCTCTTGAGCACGATGTCGTTGAACTCCTCGACGCTGCCCAAACGGCCCTTCGCGTTGATCGGCAGCAGGAAGTCGCTGCCGTTCGGCATCGGTTCGGCGCCCAGCTGGCCGGCCGAGACCTGCACGTTCTGTTCGCGCATCGCGCGCAGCACGTCGCTGGCGGTCAGGCCGCGCGCGGCGACCTTGTCCGGGTCCAGCCACACGCGCATGGCGTTCACGTGCAGGCGCATGTAGTTGCGCAGGTACAGCGAGTCGTACTTGCCGTCGGTGGACACCAGGTGCACCACCATCAGGAACACCGGCGACTGCTTCTGCGTGGTCACGCCCTGGCGGCGCACGTCCTCGGGCAAACGCGCCAGCGCCTGGCTGACCCGGTTCTGCACGCGCACGGCCGCGTCATCGGCGTCGACGCCGGGCTTGAAGGTAACGGTCAGCTGCAGCACGCCATCGGACCCGGCGACGGACTTGACGTACATCATGTCCTCGACGCCGTTGATGGCCTCCTCCAGTGGAGTGGCCACGGTTTCGGCGATCACCTTGGGGTTGGCGCCGGGATAGACCGTGCGCACGACAACCGAAGGCGGCACCACTTCGGGGTATTCGCCGATCGGCAGCATGGGGATCGCGATCAGGCCGGCGGCGAAGATCACGATCGACAACACCGCGGCGAAGATCGGCCGGTCGATGAAGAATCTTGAGAAGTCCATGGGTGGATTTCCTGTAACGAGGTCGAGAGAAGCCCGTCCCCCTCCGAAGAGGGAGCCGAATCCTTCCCCCGCTACGCGGGGGAAGGTGTCCGAAGGGCGGATGAGGGCGGGCTGCGCAGCAGCGGGAAACCGCTACTTCATGGCGACTGCCGGCGCGGCTGCTTCAGGCGCACCCATCGCCACGACCTTCGCCTGCACCG
>SEHC01000190.1 GCA_004173415.1 Lysobacteraceae bacterium | reverse complement strand
CTGGGCGCGGACGAGCGGCGGCTCAAGCTGCTGGACAAGACCGGGATGCTCTCGCGCAGCGACAACGGCCGGGTCTACGACAAGTTCCGCGACCGGGTGATGTTCCCCATCCACGACCGCCGCGGCCGTGTGATCGCCTTCGGCGGACGCGTGCTGGCCAAGGACGACGGCCCCAAGTACCTCAACTC
Source organism: Lysobacteraceae bacterium (assembly GCA_004173415.1). Classification (GTDB taxonomy): domain Bacteria; phylum Pseudomonadota; class Gammaproteobacteria; order Xanthomonadales; family Xanthomonadaceae; genus Pseudoxanthomonas_A. Next base: position 4,642 of record SEHC01000190.1, on the reverse strand, counting down.
GCCCGAGACCCCGCTGTTCCACAAGGGCCGCGAACTCTACGGCCTGTGGCAAGTACGCCAGGCCAACCAGAAGATCGAGCGGCTGGTGGTGGTGGAGGGTTACATGGACGTGGTCTCGCTGTTCCAGTACGGCGTGACCCAGGCGGTGGCCACGCTGGGCACGGCGACCACCCCGGACCACGCCGAACTGCTGTTCCGCAATTCGCCCGACGTGTATTTCTGCTTCGATGGCGACGCCGCCGGCCAGCGCGCGGCGTGGAAGGCGCTGGAGTCGGTGCTGCCGCGGATGAAGGACGGGCGCCAGGCGTTCTTCCTGTTCCTGCCCGATGGCGAGGACCCGGACAGCATCGTGCGCAGCGAAGGCGCGGCTGGGTTCGACGCGCGCCTGCAGCAGGCCACGCCGCTGTCGCAGTTCTTCTACGACGAACTGGGCAAGGACGTGAAGCTGTCCACCCTCGACGGCAGGGCGCGCCTGGCCGAACGCGCCAGGCCGTTGCTGGCGCAGATTCCCGACGGCGCCTTCGGCGACCTGATGCGCCAGCGCCTGGGCGAGATCACCGGGGTCGGCGTGCGCCAGGCCGAGGCATTGCCGGAGAAGCCCAGGCCCGCGTCGCGCGCGCCGGCCAGCGCGCACAAGCGCAGCCTGGTGCGCGGCGCGATCACCGCGCTGCTGCAGCAGCCGGCCCTCGCACTTGCACTGGCGCCGCCGTACGGCTTCAAGGACCTCAACCAGCCGGGCGTCGGCCTGCTGCTGGAGCTGCTGTCGCTGGTCCACGCGCGCCCGGAGATCACCACCGGCGCCCTGCTCCAGCATTTCGCCGAGCGCGAGGAATTGAACTCGCTGCAGAAGCTGGCCTCGGAGGTCGTACCCGGCAACGAAGCGGCCTGGCGCCAGATCCTGGTGGACTCGGCCGAACAGCTGGAAGATCAGGCCATCCAGCAACGCATCAACGAGCTGCAGGCCAAGATGGGCGGCGGCCCGCTGGACGTGGCCGACAAGTACGAGCTGATGGCCTTGCTGCAGGCCCAGCGCAGGCGCGGCAAGCCGGCCTGAGCGCCGGCCGCTCCGCTACACGGGCACGAATTCCAGGCCAGTGGCAGGCTGCAGCAGCGGCATCAGCCAGTGGTCGGCCAGCAGGAAGGCGAACAGCGCCATCAGGTAGACGATGGAATAGTTGAACACGCGCATCGGGAAGAAATCGTCCGGCGGGTCCAGCAGGCGCCAGGCATACCAGAGGAACACCGCGCCCAGCACCAGCGCGCCACCCAGGTAGAACAGCCCGCTCATGCCGAAGATCACCGGCAACACGGTCACTTCCACCAGCAACACGGTGTAGAACAGGATCTGCCAGCGCGTGTAGGTCACCCCATGGGTGACCGGCAGCATCGGCACCAGCGCGCGGGCGTAGTCCTCGCGGCGGAAGATCGCCAGCGCCCAGAAATGCGGCGGGGTCCACACGAAGATGATCAGCACCAGCAACAGGGCGTGGGCCCAGTCCCATTCACCGGTCATGCCGGTGACCGAGGCCCAGCCCAGCAGCGGCGGCGCGGCGCCGGCGATGCCGCCGATGACGATGTTCTGCGGCGTCGCCCGCTTCAGGAACACCGTGTAGACCACCGCGTAGCCGATCAGCGAGGCGAAGGTCAGCACCGCGGTGATCGGATTGACCCACACCACCAGCACCGTCATCGAGATCGCCGCCAGGACCAGCGCGAAGACCAGCGCCTGCCACGGCTTCAGGTCGCCCACCACCAGCGGCCGCCAGGAGGTGCGCGCCATCTTCGCGTCGATGCGCGCATCCAGGATCTGGTTGATCGCCGCGGCGCTGGCCGCAGCCAGCCAGATGCCGAGGAAGCCCAGTGCGCCCTGGGTGGCCTGCTGCGCGTCGGGCATGCCGTCGATGGCCAGCAGCATGCCGACCAGCGCGGTGAACACGATCAGCGCAACCACGCGCGGCTTGGTCAGGCTCCAGTATTGGCGGATGACGGACATGTTCAATCCGGCCTGCGCAGGCGCGCCAGCAGTGATACCAAGGCGAACAGCAGCAGCACGGCGCCGGCGTTGTGCGCCACCGCCACGGGCAGGGGCAGCGCCAGCTTCACGTTGAGGATGCCGAGGGTGACCTGGGCAGCCACCAGCCCGACCAGGGCCATCGACCAGCCGCGCATCCCCGGCGTGCGCAACAGGCGCAACGAGAACACCAGCAGGTACAGCGCCAGCAGCACGGCCATCAGGCGATGGGCCATCTGGATGGCGATGCGCGAGGCGCCATCGAGCACGCCGCCTTCGTAATCCACCCCGACCCCGCGCCACAGCACGAAGCCTTCGCGGAAATCATGCGGCGGCCACCACTGGCCCACGCACTTGGGGAAATTGTCCGCCGACCAGCTGCCTGCGCCGCACGACAGCGCGGCGTAGTTGGCGCTGACCCAGCCGCCCAGCGCGATCTGGATGCCCAGCAGGACCAGGCCGACGATCACCCAGCGCTTCAGCACGCCGGCCTCGACCACGATGACCGGCCGGTCGATCGCGCGCCATGCCATCCAGACAAGCAGGGCGAAGGTGGTCAGGCCGCCCAGCAGGTGGCCCATCACCACGATCGGCTTGAGCAGCCAGGTCACCGTCCACATGCCGAGCAGCGCCTGGAAGATGATCACCGCCAGGGTCAGCGCGCCGGCACGCGCCAGGTCGGCGTTGGACCAGCGCAGCGCGGCCGACAGCAGGATCATTTCGCCGGCGATCGCGAGCGCCGACGCGGCCACGTGTTCGCCGCGCATGTACATCGGGATCGCCGCGGCGACCAGCAGCGACGCGGCCGCCACCTGGGCGATGCCGTAGCGGCGCTTGCGCGCGGCCAGGATCGCCAGCAGCAGGACCAGCACGCCCAGGCTGCCGGCCAGCATCCTGTGCACCTGCTCGCGCCAGGCCTTGTGGGTTTCGAAAGGACGGATCGCGCTGGCCGCATGGTCGTCGACTTCGCCGGCCGCCTGCGGCCATGCCGCGCGCCCGTAGCAGGTCGGCCAGTCGGGACAGCTCAGCCCTGCATCGGACAGGCGCACGAACGCGCCGAACACGACCACGCACAGGGTCAGGGCGACCGCCAGCCAGGCGAAGCGATGGAAGTGCCGGTACACGGCCGGACGCGCGAGCAGGCTCATCAGATCAGCTTCAGCAGTTTGGACACGTCGGTGCGGATGAATCCGGGATCGGTGCCCGGCGCATAGCGCAGGATCACGAAGCCGTTGGGATCGATCACGTAGACCGGGATCCCGGCCGGATCGGCGAGCCGCGGCAGCACCGCCAGCAGTTCGGGCGACGGCTTGAGTGCGCGGCGCGAGACCGTGTCCGGGACGCCAGCGGGTACGCTGCCGATCCACAGGATCTCGACGTGGTCGGCCTTGTTGCCGAACAACTGCCAGACCACGTCGAGGTCCCTGGCCAGCTTCACGCAGGCGCTGGCGCAATCGGCCGGCGGCGCCACCGCGATCCGCCAGGTGCGCTCCTCCGGCTGCCAGGCATAGGCACTGCCGTCGGCCTGCCGCGGCACCACCGCACGCGCATCGATCGCCGGCTGCAGCATCTCGCCATGCACCTTGGTGCCCTGTGGTTGCCAGCCGCTGAAGCGCAGGATGCCGGCACCGAAGATGCTGCCGAAGAACAGCAGGAAGATAAGTACCAGGACCAGGCGGCCGCGGCGCACCTTGGCTGGGTCGAGGGGCGTGGAATCCGGGGAAGGGGAATTCATGGGCGTCATTTTCTCATGCGCGGCGGTTCAACGCCGCTTGCGCCTGCGCAGGGTGAGCACCAGCGCGGTAACCAGCACGGCCGCGGCCAGCCCGAACCATTGCACGGCATAACCGACGTGGCGCTCGGGCGGCAGAGTGTTGGGCAGGATGTCGAGGTCGCGCGCGTAGCCGGCCGGCAGGCCCGGATCCAGACGCAGTACCCGCGGAGCGAGGCCGGGCAAGCCGAGTTCCGCGGACACCACCGCTGGATCCAGGCGGGTTGCGAGCAGTTCGCCGCCGGCCTGGCGGGTGATGACCGGGCTGGCGAGGCCAGACGACGGCGGCGGTGCCAGCAGGCCGCTGACCCGGGTGGTGGAGGCGAAGGATTCGATCCGCGGCAGGGTCCGGTCTCCCGGCAACGGCAACCAGCCCAGGTCCACCAGCAACGGGACCGCGCCGCCTGCTGGCTGGAAGGCGCGATAGACGCGGACTCCGGGACGGCCTTGGTGGCTCTGGTTGTCCAGCAGCACCGCTGGCAACGCCAGGAAGCGGCCTTCGCCTTGGGCCCATTCGTAGGCCCCACCAGCTCGGGTCGCAGCGCCCAGCGGCACCGGCGCGCGCGCGGCGAGAATGCGTCCGGCCTGCTCCAGCATCGCCTGCTTCTGCCGCGCCCGGTCCAGTTGCCAGGCGCCGAGGCTGGCGAACAGCGCTATCACCAGCAGGGCCAGTGCCCAGCCCGCGCGGTTGGCCATCGACCTAGTCACGCCGGCCTGCCCCGCCCCTGCGATAATGCGTGTACATCGCCGGCGGCAAGCCCATGAACGATTCGCTGAAAACCCTGCTCATCATCGCGTTCCTGATCGTGATCCTGTGGAACCTGGGCGCCGGCCTGTACTACCTGCTGGTCGACAAGGGC
>SEHC01000189.1 GCA_004173415.1 Lysobacteraceae bacterium | reverse complement strand
ACGCCGCGGGTGCGGAAGAAGCGCCGGGTCAGGGTGTTGTAGAAGGTCTTGAACAGTTCGCGGTCGATCAGGCCGGCGATCAGGCGCCCGTAACTGTCGCGGATCGCCGACCACAGCGCGTGATCGTGGGCGCCCTGCTGCAGGCTGGCCTCCAGTCGCAGCATGCATTCGGCCACGCACTGGTCGTACAGCTCGATACGCTCGACCGCATCGGTGCGCGCCGCCGCCCAGTCGCGGGTCTCGAAGCGCAGCTTCGCCCGCCGGGTGATGTCGGCAAAGCGGGCGTGGTAATCCTCGAACGCATCGCGGATCAGGGTGGCGTAGATGTCGGCGGGATACATGGCGGTATCGTAAGGCCATTGCGGCGCGGGATGCCGCCACCCCCACCCAGGACCAACCGGATGACACGTTTGAGGTCGATACGGAAGGGTGGGCTAGCCCGGCCCCTGCGGGCGCGCAGCGCCAGCATTCAAGCGTCGATATCACCCCGGGACTGCGGTCATATCAATTAGCGGGTCATTCTTGAGGCGTTCAAGCGCCAAGGTCAGGCACAGCCGAAGCGAGAAGGGCTCCGCAAGCATCTGAAGAAACATAGAAAATTCCTCATTGACCCATTGCTCTGCAGGAAGCCACTATCTAATTCACCTCATAGTTGAGGTCTACTTCGAGTTAGGTGCCATGGGAAAGGTTGCCCGCAACTGGATAGAGCACACCCAGGACTGGCGCGATGAGCCGATGGCGTACTGGGTTCACTTGGAGCTTGGCGGTGCTGCATGGCGCTCGTCCGAGTCATACAACCCGCCTGCCCCTAGAGCCGAAGGTCCCAGTGGTTATTCCGTACTTTGCGTCGAGTCACAGGGTTTCATCTTTCGCTTCTCGTCCGCAGCACAGCTTGCGGAGTGTGTAGATGTCCTTGGGCGTAAGCCTCTACCGACATCGCGCCGTCTAGCCGCCATTCGTGGTGGCGGACACGGCCCCAATAGTCACTGGCTTAGTCGGTTGCCTGGCCCTATCAAGTCCCCCAAGATTCGACGACGTGCCGTGGAGGATCTTCGCTCAGTGATCTCTGCCATGGCACCTAACAATTCATTCAAGCCGAACCCGCTTCGCGGGTCGGCTTAATTCAGGCGTTAGGCCACATGGACATTACAAGGTCTCCAATTCAAGCTTTCGTTGAGTTATTCGCCGCTATGCCAAACATACAGTTTTGGCTCGTTGTTCTCTTCCTCGCTTTCTCCGCCATCGCAGGCAATGCCGTTTTTGCTTTGCATTACCGCCGAGTGGGTAAGCCAGTTGTCCGCTCAATGCTTGACCTCACCAGCTTTCCGATTGCCCAATTCAATCGCCGCGAGTGGCTTCTGATTGGCGCGGTGTTCGCTATTTCCATGTTTATTGGGGTTCTTGCTGGCAAAGCCGGATAGCGGCTGTGGCCTAACAATTCATTCAAGCCGAACCCGCATCAGGGCGGCGCCTAAGTGCACGCCTTCGGCTATATTCGCACCCAGTCGCCGCCCCGCTGCGGGTCGGCTTAATTCAGGCGTTAGGCCGCTATGCGAGAACTCATGTCATTCGACTCACCAGTCAAAGCAACACTCGTTACATTTGCGATCGCATGCTTGCTTGCGGCGTGCTCTGACACTGGGCGTGCGAGTCAGCCATTTTACTTACAGTGCAAATCAGATGCCGGCTCAGAAGACTTCTGGGCCAAGGTGGATGAGAGGCAACAGTCGATTCTCGTCTATACGCTCTTTGATGGATGTAGTGGCGGCCAAAGAAGCGATAAACGAATGAGTTTTCGCGAGGGACACCGGCCCGGTTTCTGGGTAACTAATGACACCACCGATAACACTCTTTGCAGGATCGAGTGGGACAGCAGATCCGGCGCATTCGCTATCAGCACTTGGTACGTGGGCACCAGTCAACAGCTGACATTTGCTGACTCATATACCGGGACCTGCCGAGAAACCGAAATCGACCGGGTTCGGTTTCCGAGTGAGTAGGGTGATCGAGTCGCGGCCTAACAATTCGTTCAAGCCGAAACCGCATCGGGGCGGCGCCTAGCTGCACGCCTTCGGCTATATTTGCATCCAGTCGCCGCCCCGCTACGGGTCGGCTTAACTCAGGCGTTAGGGCTCATGAAACGCATATTCTTCGCCGCCCTGCTAACAACCAGCCCAGCGGCAGCTGACGGATATGAGCCTGCGGTGTGGTCGTCTAATCCACGCGTCCTCGCATGCCCGTCGGACACTCTTCAGGCCTCTCAACCATTAGTGCTTTCTTTGGGCCTTGGACATGGCCGTGAGCTGGCTGTAAGGCGCGTGTCCGACAACTCTTGGTACTTCCTCGTAGTGGGCTCACCTCCGGACGGAGAGCCGCAACTGATGACCCCAGGAGAGTTTGCCTCGGTCTCTCGTGTCGAGGTGCCGGCATCGTTCAAGGGCCGCGCTTCAGTCGATGAGCCGCTTGAGCGGATTTTCAGTCGTGCTGGATCGTATGAGGCATATGTCTCTGACAATCTCGAATCCGAGGAGGGTGGCTACGTGTGCAGCTTCAAGTACATCGGCATGAGCCCTAACAATTCCGTAAGGAAGCCCCCGTCAACTCCGCGCACGATTCGCTCTTGCCTGTAGCTTTCGGGCGACAGCTGGGTCTCCGTTTTCGTTCCATGCCGCGTAGTGCGCGTCGGTCGAGCTGGTTCAACGATTGTCAGACTGCATTTCCGTAATCGGTCTTGTTGGACGCGGTGTCGCTCGTCCGGACCAGGGTAAAAACCGCACCCGGAGGCCTCATTCATTCATCGGCTTTGCCGATGCTGCGGGGATCAACCGCAACACCTGATGGCGCCGAACAGTTAGCCAGGCTCTCTCCAGGTGGGTCTGACCCGTTGTTACCTTGCTCGCGCTGACGGTGAAGGCGTGTCGATCATTCGGATGCGCGTGGGCGACGCGCCGGCCGCTGCACCATCGGGTGCTTCAGCCAGGCGTCGGCGTCATAGTCCTCGCCCCGTGCCAGCATCGCCCACAGCTGGCGCGCATGTTTGTTGGCGATGGCGACCAGCACTTTTCCAAACGGCAGCCGTCGCTTCAGATCCTGGATCCAGCGTTGCTCCGGTGTGGCTTTGTCCCACGCCACCGCCTTGGCCCGCTGCAGGCTACTGCGCGCGCCCTGGATCAGCAGTGTGCGCAGGTAGCCGTCACCGCGGCAGCTGATGCGCCCCAGTCGCGCTCGCCCGCCGCTGGAATGCTGCATCGGCACCAGGCCCAGCCAGGCGGCAAACTGCCGGCCATTGGCGAACGATTGTGCCGTGCCGAGGGTCGCGACCACGGCGTCGGCGGTGATCGGCCCGACACCGATGATCGCGCGCAGTCGTGTGCAGGCCTCGTCGCTTTGGCGTGTGCCTGGATCCGGCGGTTGGCTTCGCTGATCCGGCCCTGCAGCTGCTGCCATTGCGCGTCGACGTCGCGCAGAAGCTCCATCAAGGATGGCGGCAGGGACAGCGACTCGAGATCAGCCATGGTTCGACGCAACGCTGAATCGCTCTGCGCCACTACGACGCCAAACTCCGCCAGCAAGCCACGCAGCCGGTTGCTGGTGGCCAAGGCCTCGGCCTTGTAACCCTCGCGCACGCGATGCCACTACAGTCGAACCTGCTGGTCCACAGACTTGACCGGAATGAAGCGCATGTTGCCCTGACGGGCGGCGGTGGCGATCGCCTCGGCGTCGTTGCGATCGTTCTTGGCAGTGCGGCTCTTGCGAAACGGCGCGACGAACTGGGCAGCCATCAGTCGCGGCTCCAGGCCATGGTCCTGGCAGCGACGCGCCCAATGGTGCGCGCCGCTGCACGCCTCCATCGCCACGGTCGTGCCGGCAGGGACGTTCGGCAACCACTGCCTGAAGGCCTCGCGACGCAGGTCCCGCCGATCTTCGACACGTCCGGCGGCGTCCACGGAACATACGGAAAATACCTGTTTTGCCAAGTCCACGCCGATGGTTATAGTGCGCATGGGAAGCTCCTCCTCCAGATTCACCGATGGTGAGAACCATCATGGTCCTTCAAGACCGAGCGGTTATCCGCAGGGATGGGGAGCTTCCTTTTTACTCATTCAAGCCGGATCCTTGGCCAGGAGTGACCCCGTGCACGCCTTCGGCCGCATCGCGCTCAGCTGCTGCCCGGATAGGTCGCGGCTTGTTTCGGGCGCCCTGTTGCCGGTTCCGTCGGTGCCTGATCCGTCTGGTCGCAAGTGGGTTGCCCATGGAGCGGCCAGCGCTCCAGGCTGCTTCTCGGCAATCAGGCCGCTCCGGAGGAAACCGCATGAACAAGCCCGTCTCCAGTCTGCTCGTCGCTGCCGGCACGGCGTTGGCCGCTGCAGCGTTCTATGACGCCTCCCTGCTGACTCGATCGCTGGGCTTGCCCCTGCACGGAGGGGAAGCAGTGACGGCCCTGGCGGCCGTGTCGTCGTCCGCCATCCTGATCCTGCTCGGCCTCCGTGGCCTTCTTCGCCGGCAGCCGCTCGACGGGGCAGCGCGCGGGATCGGCTGAGCGCGGATCGGCCTTCAGACGGACTTCGCCCCCGCCTGCTCCAGCAACCAGCCGCGCAGGGTCTGGAAGCCCGGATGCTCCAGGCTGCGCGCCGGGTACACCAGGTAGTGGGCGAACTCGGCCTTGAGCCGCTTGCGGGTGAGCAGGACCAGGCGGCCGCTGTCGATCAGCGGCTGGGCCAGGGTCTGCCGGGCCAGGGCGATGCCCAGGCCCTGGGCGGCGGCCTGGTGCAGGGTTTCGGTATCGTCGAACTGCGCGGCGTAGCGCGTCGGCGCCTGGCCACCGAAGGCGGCGAACCAGTC
>SEHC01000004.1 GCA_004173415.1 Lysobacteraceae bacterium | reverse complement strand
CAGAGCCACGTCATCGTGTCGGTGAAGCACTTCCTCGGTGACGGCGGCACGACCAATGGCAAGGACCAGGGTGACACCCGGGTCAGCGAAGCGGTCCTGCGCGACCTGCACGGCGCCGGCTATCCGCCGGCGATCGCGGCCGGCGCACAGTCCGTGATGGCGTCCTACAACAGCGTCAACGGCGCCAAGATGCATGGCAACCGCGACCTTCTCACCGATGTGCTGAAGGGACGGATGCACTTCGATGGGTTCGTCGTGGGGGACTGGAACGGGCACGGCCAGGTACCCGGGTGCACGAACGAGAATTGCGCCGCGGCGTTCATGGCCGGGGTCGACGTATTGCTCGGCGGCAAGTTCGATCAACTGGCGTCGCCCGCGCACCGGGCGGTGGCCCGGCAGGCCGTGCGCGAATCCCTGGTCCTGCTCAAGAACAAGGACAGGCTCCTGCCACTGGATCCCAGGCGCCGCCTGCTGGTCGCCGGTGACGGGGCGGACAACCTGAGCAAGCAGACCGGTGGATGGACCTTGAACTGGCAGGGCACCGGCACGGTAAGGGCCGATTATCCGAATGCCGATTCGATCTGGGACGGCTTGCGCACCCAGGTGGAAGCCGCCGGTGGCGTTGCGGAAATGTCGGTAGACGGGCGCTATCGGCAGAAGCCCGATGCGGCCATCGTGGTCTTCGGCGAGGATGCGTACGCCGAATTCCAGGGTGACCTGCCCAACTTGCTCTACCGGCCCGGTGACGACACCGACCTGCAGCTCATCAGGCGGCTCAAGGCCGAAGGCATCCCGGTGGTGGCGGTGTTCCTGAGCGGCAGGCCGCTATGGGTCAATCGCGAGATCAACGCCGCCGACGCCTTCGTGGCCGCGTGGCTGCCGGGGTCTGAAGGCGCGGGCATCGCCGATGTATTGCTCGGCACGGCGCAAGGCAAGGTCGCCCATGACTTCAAGGGCAAGCTCGGCTTTTCCTGGCCGAAGGACGCGCTGCAGGCCCTGAACAACGCCGGGCAGCCCGGCTATTCGCCGCAGTTCGCGCTCGGACACGGCCTGACCTATGCCGACCAGGGCGATCTGGCCGCCTTGCCGGAGGTCTCCGGCATCACCGGCTTGCAGGTCATCCCCGGGGTGTACTTCGCGCGTGGAAAACCCGCGCCGGGAATGAACCTGTACCTGGGCGGCCCTGCCGGGCAGCCACCGGTCCGGGTCGACACGCTGCCAGCCTCGTTGGCTGACGGCAGCCTGGTTGCGACCGCGGTGGACCATCGGGCGCAGGAGGACTCCGTCCGCCTGGCCTGGTCGGGCAAGGCCGGCGCGCGCGCGTTCTTCTCCACGGAGAATCCGCTCGACGTATCCCGCGAGAGCAATGGCGACGTCATGCTGGTGCTTGCACTGAGGCCGGATGTACGCGCCCAGGGCAAGGTGAGCATTGGCGTGGATTGCAGGCAAGGTTGCCCTGCGCAGCTGGCCATCAACGATCAGTTGGAAGGGCTGAAGCTGGGCGAGTGGACGACATTGGGCGTTCCCCTCAAGTGCCTGCAGAAAGCCGGCGCCGACATGACCCGGCTGCAGAGTCCGCTCATCCTGGAGACCGCAAGCGCCTGGCAGGTTTCGCTGTCGCGTGTATCGCTGGGATCCGGTAGCGAGGCACAGCACGTGCTTGGGTGTGCAGGCAACTAGACTGGCGGCATCTGCATTCGCGGCCCACTGGTGCTGAAAGGATGGCGCGGCAGGATTGCCGCGCAGGTCCGGGAGGACAGGAGGCAGGGGCAGGACTTGCCAATCCCACGTATCCTTGATGCCCGCACCTGACCGGGTTTCGGCACCGACGCCAAACCGGGACGCCAGCCCGATTCCGCCATTTCCATGAAACAAGTCATACAACAAGAACATGCGGGCATTCGCCTGTCCGTCGCGCCGATGATGGACTGGACCGACAGCCATTGCCGTGTGTTCCACCGGCTGCTGGCCCCGCAGGCGCGGCTGTACACCGAGATGGTCCATGCCAACGCGGTGTTGCAGGGCGATCGCGCGCGCCTGCTGGCGCGCGATCCGCGGGAGAACCCGGTTGCGCTGCAACTGGGTGGAAGTGATCCGCAACTGCTGGCGCAGGCGGCCCGGGTCGGCCAGGAACACGGCTTCGACGAGGTCAACCTCAATGTCGGCTGTCCGTCCGACCGGGTCCAGGCCGGGCGCTTCGGTGCCTGCCTGATGAAGGAGCCGGCGCTGGTCGCCGAGTGCGTGTCGGCAATGGCCGCGGCGGTCGCGATCCCGGTCACGGTCAAGTGCCGGCTGGGCGTGGACGAGGAAAACGACTACGACCGCTTCGCCTTCTTCATCGACCGCGTGGCCGCTGCCGGTTGCGCGACTTTCTTCGTGCATGCGCGCAACGCTTGGTTGCAGGGCCTGTCGCCGAAGGAGAACCGCGAGGTGCCGCCACTGCGCTACGACTGGGCCTATCGCCTCAAGCAGGAGCGTCCTGCGCTGGGCATCGCGGTCAACGGCGGAATCGCCACCGTCGAGGATGCGCTGGCGCACCTGCAGCAGGTGGACGGGGTGATGCTGGGCCGCGCGGCGTACCACGATCCCTACGTGCTGCATCGGCTGGATGCATCGCTGTCCGGCGGCGAACTGCGGCCGCGCGCCGAGCTGTTGCGCGCACTGCGGCCGTATGTGGAGGCCAGGCTGGCCGAGGGCGTGGCCCTGAAGCACATCGTTCGCCACGTGCTGGGGCTGTTCCATGGCCAGCCGGGCGGGCGCGCATTCCGCCAGGTGCTCAGCGAGGGCGCGCATCGTCCCGGTACGGGCTGGGAACTGGTCGAACAGGCCATTGCCGCGACCGAAAGACGCGTCGAGCCGGCATGACGGTATTGTCAGCCAGCCCCGCTTCGGGGCCGGCGCGGTAGGCACGGCCGCGGCGTGCGATCATCCCCCGCACCAGGCGGCCCCGGTCGGCCCTCACCCACTCGGAGCATGACGATGAACGCATTCAACCCACCGCGCCCTTGGACCTTCTGGGTGATCGCCTTCATCGCGCTGGTCTGGAACCTGATCGGCCTGGCCATGTTCGTCATGCATGTGCGGCTGACCCCGGAGATGATCGCGGCGATGCCGCCGGCCCAGCAGCAGGTCTACGCCTCCGCCCCGGCCTGGCTGGATATTCCCTTCGCCGTGGCGGTGGTATGCGGAGTGCTGGCTTCGGCCTGCCTGCTGTTGCGCAGGCGCGCGGCGGCCCCGCTTTTCATGTTCTCGCTGCTCGGCGTGGTCCTGCAGACGATCGGCACCTATGCGACCACGCCGGCCTGGCAAGCCTCCGGTTCTTCCGGGCTGGCGATGCCGCTGATGCTGGTGGTGATCGCGGCCTACCTGTGGTGGTACTCGCACACCGCGGCGACCCGGGGATGGCTGCGCTAGAACTGGTCCGCCGTAGTCCGTGACCCAACCCCTGCAGGGCAGGGGTTGGGTCCGTCGCCTTGGGGATGGCAAGCGCCGTGGTGGACCGAGGCCTAGCCGGGCTTACGGGCGACGCCCACCGGCAGGCTGGACACGCGCGCCATCTCCGCGCTGGCGAACATCGCAGGATCGGCCAGGTAGGATTTCAGGAAGTCGGTCGCCTCCGCACCCCAGAACAACTGCTGGTCCACGACATGGGTGGGCACACCGAAGACCCCGCGAGCCAGGGCATCTTCCGTTTCCTGCCGCAGTCTGTCCTTGACCGCCGGCGACGCCAGTTGCGCAGGATCCACGCCCAGCGATCGCGCGAGCCGCTCGACCAATGCCGCATCGGCCGGGTCGGCGCCCGTCGTCCACAACGCATCGTAGATGAGCCCGATGGCATCAGGCGTGTTGCCCGCGGCAATGGCGAGCCGCAGGTAGGGCAGGGGATTGAACGGATGCGCGGCAGGAAAACGGAACGGGATATTGTTCCGGGCCGCCCACCACGCGCACCAGCGATAGGTCCACATGCGTTTCGAGGGGATTTCAGCCGGTCCTTTCTGCCCGTGCTGGCGGAGCAGTTCGACGAACAACACGGGGTGGTAGTCGATGTGCAGTTCGCCGAGTTCCTGCAGGCGCAGGAAGCCGAAGTAGGAATAGGGAGAGACGAAGTCGTAGTACCAGTCAGAGTGGCGCATGGGGGTTGGATCCTCGCATCAGTTGGTAGCAGGTAGCCCGGGTAAGCGAAGCGCACCCGGGGAACGCGGAGGATCCGGGCGAGGCGAACCCGGGTGTACTTCGCTTATCCGGGCCACGCCGTCATGTAGCTTCGCCGTTGCCAAACACGAGTGTCGCTTCCACCGCGCGCTTCCAGCCCGCATACAACTTCTCGCGCCGTTCGGCCACCATCTGCGGCACGAAAGTGCGCTCCACCTGACGCTGTCGGGCGATCTGTTCGCGGCTGTCCCAGAAGCCGACTGCCAGGCCCGCCAGGTAGGCCGCGCCCAGCGCGGTGGATTCCTTCACCGATGGCCGTTCCACCTCGATGTCGAGGATGTCCGCCTGGAACTGCGCGGTGAAGTCATTGGCGATCGCGCCACCGTCCACGCGCAACGCCTTCAGGGTCAAACCGGCATCGGCCTGCATCGCGGTCAACACATCGCGGGTCTGGTAGGCAAGGGATTCCAGCACCGCGCGGATGAAGTGTTCCTTGGTGGTGCCGCGGCTCAGGCCGAACATCGAGCCGCGTACGTCGCTGCGCCAGTGCGGCGCGCCCAGGCCGACGAAGGCCGGCACGAAGTAGACGCCGTCGGAGGACAGCGCGCGTTCGGCATAGGCCTGCGAATCACCGGCCTTGCCGAGCATGCGCAGGCCGTCGCGCAGCCACTGGATCGCCGATCCCGCGGCGAACACGCTGCCCTCCAGCGCGTACTCCACCTGGCCATCGATGCTCCAGGCAATGGTGGTCAGCAGGCCGTTGTTGGACTGCACCGCTTGCCCACCGGTGTTCATCAGCAGGAAGCAACCGGTGCCGTAGGTGTTCTTGGCCATGCCCGGCTCGAAGCAGGCATGCCCGAACAGCGCCGCCTGCTGGTCGCCGGCGATGCCGCTGATGGGGATGCGATGGCCGAACACCGACTGCGCGCTGGTGTGCGCATACACCGCGCTGCTGTCGCGCACTTGCGGCAGCATCGCCACCGGTACGTCGAGCATGCGCAGCAGGTCGGGACACCATTGCTTCTTGTGGATGTCGTACATCAGCGTGCGCGAGGCATTGCTGATGTCGGTGGCGTGGGTGTGGTCCTCCGACAGGTTCCACAGCAGCCAGCTGTCGATGGTGCCGAACAGCAGCTCGCCGCGTTCGGCGCGCGCGCGGGCGCCGGGCACGTGGTCCAGGATCCACTTGACCTTGGTGCCGCTGAAATAGGCATCGATCAGCAGTCCGGTGCGTTCGCGCACCAGTTCGGAGTGACCGTCGGCCTTGAGTTGCCCGCAGATATCAGCGGTCTGCCGCGACTGCCAGACAATGGCGTTGTGGATGGCCTGGCCGGTGTTGCGGTCCCAGACCACGGTGGTCTCGCGCTGGTTGGTGATGCCGATGCCGGCGATCTGCGCGGCGCCGACCCGGGCGCGGGTCATCGCTTCCACGATCGTGCTCTGCACGCTGCCGAGGATCTCGCGCGGGTCCTGTTCCACCCAGCCCGGCTGCGGGAACAGCTGCTCGAATTCGCGCTGGGCCATGCCCACCACCGCGCCGCCGCGGTCGAAGATCATCGCACGGGAACTGGTGGTGCCCTGGTCGATGGCGAGGAGGTAGGGTTTTTCCATGTGCCGCGGCCCAGCAGGAGATGCGGCGATCTTAGCCGAGCCCGCATTCGCATGTAGGAGCGACGCCAGTCGCGAAGCCCTCAGCCTCTCAGTGACCGACAGTTTCCGGATCCGGGATTGCCGGGAGCTTCGCGACTGGCGTCGCTCCTATATAACGGGCCGCGCAGTTCGCCCACGTAGGCGAGGAGAAAAAGTTTTTCCATGTGCCGTGGCGCCCGGCAGGAGATGCGGGGATCTTGGCGGGTTGATTGATTTGCGCCGTAACGCTGGCGGGCTTTATCCACCTCTCCCCTTGTGGGAGAGGTCGACGCGCTTGCGCGGCGGGAGAGGGCCGGAGGAATAGGAACCTACGTGGCCAATTGTCTCCCAGGGTCCTAGCCTGGTCGCCCTGCGCTACGCGCTCCCCTCATCCGCCCTCCCGGGCACCTTCTCCCACAAGGGGAGAAGGAAAAGGCGGCTCAATCGCGCAGTTCGGCCACGTAGCAATGCGCCTGCATCTGTTCGATGACGGCGTTGGCCGCGTCGGTGGTGGACAGGCTGCGGCCGTTGCCGGACAGGTCGGCGGTGAAGGCATGGGCGTTGAGCGCGCCGTCGACCGAGCGTTCGATGCAGTCGGCCTCGTCGAACAGTCCCAGCGAATGGCGCAGCAGCATCGCCGCGCTGAGGATGGTCGCGTAGGGATTGGCGATGCCCTTGCCGGCGATGTCCGGCGCCGAGCCGTGGATTGGCTCGTATACCCCGGCCTTGCCGTCGCCCAGCGAGGCCGAGGGCAGCAGGCCCAGCGAACCAGCCAGCATCGAGGCCTCGTCGGTGAGGATGTCGCCGAACATGTTCTCGGTGACGATCACGTCGTACTCGCGCGGATGGGCCAGCAGGTGCATGGCCATCGCATCGACCAGCACGTGCTCCAGGCGGACATCGGCGAACTCGTCGCGGCCCAGCCGGGTGGTGACGTCGCGCCACAGCCGCGAGGTCTCCAGCACGTTGGCCTTGTCCACCGAGACCACGTAGCCACGGCGCTGCCGCGCCAGCTTGAACGCGCTGCGGACCACGCGCTCGATCTCGGCCACGCTGTAGGTGCACAGGTCGCTGGCACTGTCCGCGCTGCGGGTCTTTTCGCCGAAGTAGATGCCGCCGGTGAGTTCGCGCACCACCATGATGTCCACCCCCGTAAGCAGGTGCGGCTTGATCGGCGAGGCGTTCAACGCGGCCGGATGCGGGCGCACCGGGCGCAGGTTCGCGTACAGGCCCATGCCCTTGCGCAGGGCGAGCAGGCCCTGTTCTGGGCGCACTTTCGAATTGGGATCGGACCACTTCGGTCCGCCGACCGCACCCAGCAGCACCGCATCGGCGGCCTTGCATGCGGCCAGGGTGGCGGCGGGCAGCGGTTCGCCGGTGTTGTCGATGGCGATGCCGCCGATGTCGTGCTCACTGAAATTGAACTGGTGGCCGTAGCGGCGCGCCACGGTCTTCAATACCGACAGCGCGGCGGCGGTCACTTCCGGACCGATGCCGTCGCCGGGCAGGACTGCGATGTCAGTTTGCATGGGAATATTCCTCGTACTTTGAGATCTGCGGCTCGCGCAGCAACAGGTAGCCCAGCTCGTCCACGCCTTCCATCAGGCAGGTGCGGGCGAAGGCGTCGAGCGGGAAGGGGTGCACGTCGCCGGCCGGCGTGCGCAGTTCGCGCGCGGCGATGTCGACGGTGAGTTCGTCATCGGGGCGCTGCATCAGCGACTGCACGATGGCTTCGTCCAGCACGATCGGCAACAGGCCGTTCTTCAGCGAATTGTTGCGGAAGATGTCGGCGATCTGGCTGCTGACGATCGCGCGCAGGCCCAGGTCGACCAGGGCCCACGGCGCGTGTTCGCGCGAGGAGCCGCAGCCGAAGTTGGCCCCGGCCAGAAGGATCTGGCGGACTGCGTTCTGCGGCTGGTTGAAGGCGAAATCCGGGTTCGGCGACCCGTCGGCCTGCCAGCGCCAGTCGTTGAATGCGTGCCTGCCCAGGCCGGCGCGCTCGGTGGTCGAGAGGAAGCGCGCGGGGATGATCTGGTCGGTGTCGATGTTGCTCTGCGGCAGGACCACGCTGCGCGAGGTGAGGGCGGCGAAGGCGGTCATCAGGAAGTCATCCGGTCGGCATCAAAACAAATGTCGTCATCCCGGCGGCTTTTAACGGCGAAGCTGGTCAAGCCGGGATCCAGCGTTGCGCTTGCCATCGCGAACACCCGGAGCGGAAACGCTGGGTCCCGGCTTCCGCCGGGATGACGGGAGAGAGTAGAAGCGTTGCGGCCTGGGTGTCCGTGCATCACGCCACCTCCTCCACGAACAACTCCCTGGGATCGGCGACCTTGCCATTCACCGCCGCCCATGCCGCGGTCATCGGCGAGGCCAGCAAGGTGCGCGAGCCTGGCCCCTGGCGGCCTTCGAAATTGCGGTTGCTGGTGCTGACCGCCAGTTGCCCGGGCGCGACCAGGTCGCCGTTCATGGCGATGCACATCGAGCATCCTGGCTCGCGCCATTCGGCGCCCGCGGCCCGGACCACCGCGTCGATGCCCTCGGCCTCCGCCTGGCGCTTGACCTGTTCCGAACCGGGCACCACCAGCATGCGCACGCGCGGATCGATGCGGCGGTCGCGCAGCACCTGGGCCACTTCGCGCATGTCGCTGAGGCGGCCGTTGGTGCAGGAGCCGACGAAGACCACGTCCACCGGGGTGCCTGCCAGCGCATGGCCGGCGTCGAAGTGCATGTAGTCCAGCGACTTCTGCGCAGCATCGTCCCTGGCTGCGGGGATCGGCGTGTCAACGGCGATCGCGGTTCCCGGGTGCGTGCCCCAGGTCAGGGTCGGTCGGATCTCGCGCGCGTCGATCACCACTTCCTGGTCGTGGCGCGCGCCTTCGTCGCTGCTGAACTGCGACCAGCGCGCCTTGGCTTGCTCGAATGCGTTCCCTTGCGGCGCGCGTGGCGTGTTCGCCAGCCACGCATAGGTCACCTCGTCCGGCGCCACCATGCCGGCGCGCGCACCGGCCTCTATCGACATGTTGCACAGGGTCATGCGCTGTTCCATGTCCATCGCGCGGATGGTGGAGCCGCGGTACTCCAGCACGTGGCCGGTGCCGCCGTTGACGCCGATCACGCCGATGATGTGCAGGATCACGTCCTTGGCGCCGACGCCTGGGGCCAGCGGGCCATCGACGGTGATCGCCATGCTCTTGGCCTTGCGCTGGAGCAGGCACTGGGTGGCCAGGACGTGTCCCACCTCGCTGGTGCCGATGCCGAAGGCCAGCGCGCCGAATGCGCCATGGGTCGAGGTGTGGCTGTCGCCGCAGACGATGGTCATGCCGGGCTGGGTCAGGCCCAGTTCCGGCGCGATCACGTGGACGATGCCGCGCTGGGGCGACTGCATGTCGAACAGTTCGATCCCGTACTCGGCACAGTTGCTGGCCAGGGTATCGACCTGGGTTTCCGACGCCTGCGTGTAGTAATGGAACCTGCCGTCCGCATCGGCGGGGGTGGTCGGCGTGGAATGATCCATGGTCGCCTTGGTCCGGTCGGGCCGGCGCGGCGCGATGCCGCGCGCGCGCAGTTCGGTGAAGGCCTGCGGCGAAGTCACTTCATGGATCAGGTGCAGGTCGACATACAGCACCGCGGGCGCGGCGTCGGTTTCGGGCACCACCACGTGGGCGTCCCAGAGTTTGTCGAAGAGGGTGCGGGGGGTGGAGCTCATGCGGTTGATTTCATCCGGGTCGTTGGGGTTCAACTGGAAAAAAACGTAGAAAATAGAGAACGCCATCCCGGCGCACGCCGGGATCCAGCGGTCAGCGCCTGCTTCGGATCGGAAAACCGACCTCCGCTGCACCTGCAAGTTGGGTCCCGGCGCGCGCCGGGATGACGACTGGACGAGGGTCGTTCGCTGAGGGTGTGCTCATGCTTCCGCCAACTCCGAATTCTTCACCCCGTCGCGCGCCCGCAGCAGCCGGTTGGCCACGTCCAGCCAGGCCAGCGCGCTGGCTTCGATGATGTCCTTGCTGGTGCCGGTGCCGTCGTAGTCCTCGCCTTCGTAGCGCACGCTCAGGTTGGCTTCGCCACGCGCATCGGCGCCCAGGCCGACGCTGTGCACCTGGTAGCTTTCCAGGGTCAGGTCGACGCCGGTGGCGCGGGCCAGCGCGGCGAACAGCGCGTCGACCGGGCCATCGCCCTCGGCCGTCTCGAACAGGCGGTCGCCGTCGGGATCGGACAGTTCCACGGTAGCGCGGGCGCGGTGGCCGGCATCGCTGACCGTCATCGAGGCCAGGCGATAGCCCTGGCTGTCGGCGCCGTCCTGCATCAGCGCCTGCAGGTCGCTGTCGTGGACCACGCGCTGCTTCTCGCACAGGGCCTTGAAATCGGCGAACACAAGTTCCAGTTCCGCCTCTTCCAGCAGGTAGCCCAGCGCGCGCAGCCGCTGCTCGACCGCGGCGCGGCCGCTGTGGCGGCCCAGCACCATCTGCGAGGACGGCCAGCCCACGTCCTCCGGGCGCATGATCTCGTAGGTGCCGCGATGGCGCAGCATGCCGTGCTGGTGGATCCCTGCCTCGTGGGCGAAGGCGTTGGCGCCGACCACCGCCTTGTTGCGCTGGACCGGCATGCCGACCAGGCGCTGCAGCAGTTGCGAGGTCGGCACGATGCGTGCGGTGTCGATCGCGGTGTCGGCGTTGAAGTAGGCCCCGCGCACCTTCAGGCCCATCACCACCTCTTCCAGCGCCGCATTGCCGGCGCGTTCGCCGATGCCGTTGACGCTGCACTCGACCTGGCGCGCGCCGCCTTCTATCGCGGCCAGCGAGTTGGCCACCGCCAGGCCCAGGTCGTTGTGGCAATGGGTGCTGAATACCACGTCGCGTGCGCCCGGGACGTGGGCGATCATGCGTTCGAACAGGCCGCGGATCTCGCCGGGCGTGGTGTAGCCGACGGTGTCGGGCAGGTTGATGGTGCCGGCGCCGGCGGCGATGGCCTCGGCGATCACTTCGGCCAGGAAGTCCTCTTCGGTGCGCAGCGCGTCCTCGGCCGAGAACTCGATGTCCTCGACCAGGGCGCGGGCGGCGGCCACGCTCCGCGACACGGCCTCCAGCACCTGCTCACGGCCCATGCGCAGCTTGAACTCGCGGTGCAGCGGGCTGGTCGACAGGAACAGGTGGATGCGCGGGCGGGCGGCGCCTTCCAGCGCCCGCACCGAGGCCTCGATGTCGCCGGGCGTGCAGCGCGACAGCACGCACAGGGTGGTCTGGCGCAGCTCGCGCGCGATCAGCGCAGCCGCCTCGCGGTCGGAGTGCGAACTGGCCGGGAACCCGGTCTCGATCACGTCCACGCCCAGTTCGGCCAGGGCGCGGGCCATGACCAGCTTCTGCGACGGCGACATGCTGCAACCGGGCGACTGTTCGCCATCGCGCAGGGTGGTGTCGAAAATCCGGACCTGGGCCGGGCTGGGGATGATGGTGCTCACCAGGTGTACTCCTCTTCAAATGCGGCGTGCTGCGCGGCTGGCGCAACGACGGAAACGGATGGCTGCGCGGGGCGCGCAGCCAGGGAAATGGTTGCGGGCGCGGCGATGCCCGGGGCCCCGGACCCAGGCGTGACCCGGGAGTGGCCGACTGCGGCCGGTTCGACCGGATGCAGTTCCTGGGTGCGGCGGCGCGGCTTGCGCGGCGCGCGTGGCCTGACCTCCGACAACAGCGCGGCCAGCACCGTGGCATCGATGTTGCCGCCGGAGACCACCGCGCACTTGCGCTTGCCGGCGACGCGGCGGCCGGCGGCGAGGGCCAGGGCCCCGGCGCCCTCGGCGATCAGGTTCTCCTCCAGCGCCAGGCGCACCAGGGTTTCGCGCAGTTCGGCCTCGCGCACGATGACCACGTCGTCGAGCAGGCTGGCGCACAGGCGCCGGGTCAGGAAGCCCGGGATCTTGACCCGGACGCCATCGGCCAGGCTGGCGACCGGAGCGAGGGCGCGGGTGTCGCCCCTGAGCGCGCGGGCCATCGAATCGACCCCTTCCACCTGGGCCCCGACCACGCGCACGCCCTGCGATTTCAGGGCCAGCGCCACGCCCGAGGCCAGGCCGCCGCCGCCGATGGGGACGATGACCACGTCGGGGGCGAACGGCGCGATCTCGATGCCAACCGTGCCCTGGCCGGCGATCACGTCGGGATCGTCGAAGGCCGACAGGAAGCGGTAATCGTTCTGTTCGGCCAGTTCGCGGGCGAAGGCGTAGGCCTCGTCGTAGCTGTCGCCATGCTGGCGCACGGTGGCGCCCCAGTGGGCCACGCCGGCGACCTTGTTCTGCGGCGCACCGTGCGGCATCACCGTGATCGCCTGCACGCCAAGACGGTACGCGGCCCAGGCCAGGCCCTGCGCATGGTTCCCGGCCGAGGCGGCGATCACCGGGCGCTGGTCGCCGCGTTCGCGTGCGGCCAGCAGCGCGTTGAGGGCGCCACGCACCTTGTAGGAACCGGTGCGCTGCAGGTTCTCCAGTTTCAGCATCACCCCGAAACGCTCGGCATGGTGCATCGGCGTCGGCGGCAGGTAACGCCGCAGCCGCGCCTGCGCCGCCAGCACGTCGGCCACGGTGACGATTACGTCGCTTACGTCGGGCTCGCTGCTGGCGTTGGCGCGTGCTTCAGGCATGGATATGGCAAGGCGCGTTGCGTGTGGCCGACGCCGGAAGAAGACGCCTCCGTGAAGCGCAAGCCAAAGCCGCAGTTGTGGGAGGGGCCTCAGCCCCGGCAGCTTGTCGCACGGAGCCTCGGGGCTGAAGCCCGGCCCTCAGGGCCTCGTGCCTGTGCATGCCGCGGCTCACGACACTGTCTCGCGCGCCAGGCGGTCGGCCGGCACGGCTTGCACCGCGGTGACCTCCACGGGCGCGATCCCAAGCGGCGTGCTTTCAAACAGCGTGCTCTCAACCGGCGTGCTCTCAACCGGCGTGCTCTCAATCGGCGTGCTCTCAATCGGCGTGATCTCCACCGAGACGCAGTCGTACACCTTCAGCATCTGCAGGCGCAGGGTCTCGGCGGGGCGTTGCCCGTCGACCACCAGTTCGACCCGCCAGCCGTGCTCGTCGGCATTGCGACCGTTGATGGAGTGCGGGGTGAATCCGCGGCGCTCGGCCATGCCGATCACGCGGGTCAGCGCGCCCTCGGCCGGTTTCAGCACCAGGTCAAGCCGGTAGCGCATGGGCGGGCTCCGTGCGTTCTGTCGCCACCGCGCCCTCGGCGGGCCTGGCATCGGCGGGGTTGTTGTCCAGCATGGTGCTGTTGGCGGTGTTGGGCGGCACCAGCGGCCAGACATTGGCGCGGACGTCGATGGCCACGTGCAGCAGCGCCGGGCCGGGCTGGGCCAGCAGGTTCGCCAGTGCATCCTCGACCTGGTCGCGGCGGTCGATGCGGCGGGCGGGGATGCCGAACACTTCGGCCAGCGCGGCGAAGTCCGGGTTGTCGGACAGGTCGATCTCGCTGTAGCGCTTGGCGAAGAACAGTTCCTGCCATTGCCGCACCATCCCCAGTGAACTGTTGTCCAGCAGCACGATCTTCAGCGGCAGCCGGCAGCGGGCGATGGTGACCAGCTCCTGCACGTTCATCATGAAGCTGCCGTCGCCGCTGACCAGCAGCACGGTGCGCTCGGGACAGGCGAACTGCGCGCCCATCGCCGCCGGCAGGCCGAAGCCCATGGTGCCCAATGCGCCGCTGGTCAGATGATTGCGCGGATGGTTGAAGCGGCAGTGCTGGGCCACCCACATCTGGTGCTGGCCGACGTCGCAGGCGACGATGGCGTCATCGGGCGCCAGTTCGGTCATGCGCTTCAGCAGCGCCGGTGCATAGATGTCGCTGCCCGGTGCGTCGTAACGGAAGCCGTGCTTTTCGCCCAGCATGCGGCAGCGCTTGCGCCAGCTTTCCTGGGCAACGCTGTCGCAGCTGCTGCGCGCACCGACCAGGGCGCGCAGGCCGGCGGCAACGTCGCCGGGCACGGCGATGTTGGCCGTGCGCAGCTTTGATATTTCATAGGCGTCGGCATCCAGGTGGATGACCTTCGCGAACGGTGCGAACTCGGCCAGCTTGCCGGTGGCGCGGTCGTCGAAGCGCGCGCCCACCACGATCAGCAGGTCCGATTCCTGCACTGCCATGTTCGCCGCGCGGGTGCCATGCATGCCCAGCATGCCCAGGTAATCGGGATGGCCGCCGGGCAGGGCGCCCAGGCCGCGCAGGGTCAGCACGGTCGGAATCCGGGTGGCTTCGACGAACTCGCGGAACACCTCGGTGGCGCCGGCCAGGCCGATGCCGCCGCCGCCGTAGATCACCGGCTTCTCGGCCGCGGCAATCGCCGCCAGCGCTTCGGCCAGTGCCAGTGGCGAGGGGGCAGGCGGCAGTTCGACGTCCGCCGGCACGTGGTCGGGCAGATGCGAGGCATCGGCCATCTGCACGTCCTTGGGCAGGTCGATCAGTACCGGGCCCGGACGTCCTTCGCGGGCGATGCGGAAGGCGTCGCGCACGACCTCCGGCAG
The DNA here is from genome assembly GCA_004173415.1 of Lysobacteraceae bacterium. Taxonomy (GTDB): domain Bacteria; phylum Pseudomonadota; class Gammaproteobacteria; order Xanthomonadales; family Xanthomonadaceae; genus Pseudoxanthomonas_A. Next base: position 6,088 of record SEHC01000004.1, on the reverse strand, counting down.
GTCTTCCACCCGGCGCACGATGTAGCTGTGCTTGACGATCGGCAGGGTCAGGCCGAACACGTCCAGTTCCTGGAACGCGTCGGTGCCCATCAGGTGGGTGGCGACCTGGCCGGTCAGGCAGACCATCGGCACCGAGTCCAGCATCGCATCGGCTATGCCGGTGACCAGGTTGGACGCGCCCGGGCCCGAGGTCGCAACGCACACGCCGACCCGGCCGCTGGCGCGTGCATAGCCATTGGCGGCCAGTGCCGCGCCCTGCTCGTGGCGCACCAGGATGTGCTTGAGCTTCGAATCCACCAGCGCGTCGTAGAACGGCATGATGGTGCCGCCCGGATAGCCGAACAGCGTTTCCACGCCCTCGGCCTCCAGCGCCTGGGTCAGCCAGCGGGCGCCATTGCACGGGATCGCGGCAGTGGCAGCGGTTGCGTTCATGCGGCGGCGGCCTTCGCTGTCGAAGTCGCGTCATCGGCGTCGGGCTGGGCGGTGCCGGCCGACAGCCACACCATCTTGGCGCGCAGCTTCTTGCCGACCACCTCGATCGGGTGCTCCATGTCGGCCTTCTTGAACCGGTTGTAGTTGGGCAGGCCCGCTTCGTATTCGGCGATCCAGTTCCTGGTGAACGTGCCGTCCTGGATGTCGGTCAGGATGTCCTTCATGCGCTGCTTGGTGCCGGCGTCGATCACCCGCGGGCCGCTGACGTAGTCGCCGTACTGGGCGGTCTCGGAAATGAACTCCAGCATGCGGGTGATGCCGCCTTCGTAGAACAGGTCGACGATCAGCTTCAGTTCGTGCAGCACTTCGTAGTAGGCGATCTCCGGCTGGTAGCCGGCTTCGACCAGGGTCTCGAAGCCGGCCTGGACCAGCGAGGAGGCGCCGCCGCACAACACCGCCTGCTCGCCGAACAGGTCGGTCTCGGTCTCTTCCTTGAAGGTGGTCTTGATGATGTTGGCGCGCGCGCCGCCCAGTCCGGCGGCGTAGGCCAGGGCCAGCGCCTCTGCATTGCCGCTCTTGTCCTGGTACACGGCGTAGATGCAGGGCACGCCGCGGCCGATCTCGTATTCGCGGCGGACCAGCGCACCGGGGCCCTTGGGCGCAACCAGGACCACGTCGATGTCCTCGCGCGGCTTGATCAGGTCGAAGTGCACGTTCAGTCCGTGCGCGAACAGCAGGCAGGCGCCGGGCTTGAGGTTGTCCTTCAGCACTTCGTCGTAGAGCTTGCGCTGGACCATGTCGGGGGTCAGCACCGCCACCAGGTCGGCGCCCTTCACCGCTTCGGCCGGTGTCTTGACCACGAAGCCATCGGCCTGGGCCTTGGCCTCGGTCGGCCCGCCGGGACGCAGGCCGACGGTCACGTCGAAGCCCGACTCGCGCAGGTTCAAGGCATGCGCGCGGCCCTGGCTGCCGTAACCGACGATGGCGATCTTGGTCTGGGGAAGGTTCTGCGTGGTCATTGCGGCGGTTTCCATGAAGGTTGAAGGGAGGGACGAAGAATTTCGGGCCGTAAAACAAAAAACCCCGCACTTTCGGTGCGGGGTTTTGCGATCTGGCGTTGCTTTCTGCTTACGCGCCGGTTCGTCCCGCAGTCATTGGCGAGGTAATAAGCACGAGTACGAGGAGGCCCGCAGCGCAGGCTGCGTGATGGGCGTCGGTCGGGGGCGTGTGGCGATGCAACATGGGGCTAGAGGAACATGCGTATAGCGGGCTTGTCAAGCATGCTTGCCGAAGGTTTCGACCAGCGGCGAATGCATGGGTGATAGTTGCAACTGAAACCGAGGAAACCACGCAGAATCAGCGTCCCGCCACCAGCGCACCCGTTCGCGAACACGATGCCCGAGTACCGATCCAGGACCTCCACCCACGGCCGTAACATGGCCGGCGCCCGTGCCCTGTGGCGCGCCACCGGGATGAAGGACGAGGACTTCCACAAGCCGATCATCGCCATCGCCAACTCCTTCACCCAGTTCGTGCCCGGCCACGTGCACCTGAAGGACCTGGGCCAGCTGGTGGCGCGCGAAGTGGAGCGGGTCGGCGGGGTAGCCAAGGAGTTCAACACGATCGCGGTCGACGACGGCATCGCCATGGGCCACGACGGCATGCTGTATTCGCTGCCCAGCCGCGAGATCATCGCCGACTCGGTCGAGTACATGGTCAATGCGCATTGCGCCGACGCGCTGGTGTGCATCTCCAATTGCGACAAGATCACCCCGGGCATGCTGATGGCCGCGTTGCGGCTCAACATCCCCACGGTGTTCGTGTCGGGCGGCCCGATGGAAGCGGGCAAGACCAGGCTGTCGGAACATGGGCTGGACCTGGTCGACGCGATGGTCGTGGCCGCGGACGAGAAAGCGTCGGATGCGACGGTCGCCGAGTACGAGCGCAGCGCCTGCCCGACCTGCGGCTCGTGCTCGGGCATGTTCACCGCCAACTCGATGAACTGCCTGACCGAGGCGCTTGGCCTGGCCCTGCCGGGCAACGGCTCCACCTTGGCCACGCACGCGGACCGCGAACAGCTGTTCCTGCGCGCCGGGCGCCTGGTGGTGGAGCTGTGCCATCGCTGGTACGGCGGCGAGGACGAATCGGCGCTGCCGCGTTCGATCGCCAGCTTCGAGGCATTCGAGAACGCGATGACCCTGGACATCGCCATGGGCGGGTCCACCAACACCATCCTGCACCTGCTGGCCGCGGCGCAGGAAGCCGAAGTGGAGTTCGACCTCCGCGACATCGACCGTTTGTCGCGCAAGGTGCCGCAGCTGTGCAAGGTCGCACCGAACATCCAGAAGTACCACATGGAAGACGTGCATCGCGCCGGTGGCATTTTCTCGATCCTCGGCGAGCTGGCGCGCGGCGGCTTGCTGCACACCGGCCTGCCGACCGTGCACAGCCGAACCCTGGCCGAAGGCATCGCCCGCTGGGACGTCACCCAGACCGCGGATGAGGCCGTGCACACCTTCTTCAAGGCCGGGCCGGGCGGGGTGCCCACGCAGGTCGCCTTCAGCCAGGCCACGCGCTGGGCCACGCTGGACACCGATCGTGCCGATGGCTGCATCCGCGACGTCGCCCATGCCTATTCGCAGGAAGGCGGACTGGCGGTGCTGTACGGCAACCTGGCGGTCGACGGTTGCGTGGTCAAGACCGCGGGCGTGGACGAATCGGTCCATGTGTTCGAAGGCCGGGCCAGGGTGTTCGAGAGCCAGGACGACGCGGTCCGCGGCATCCTCGCCAACGAAGTGGTGGCCGGCGACGTCGTGGTGATCCGCTATGAAGGCCCCAAGGGCGGCCCGGGCATGCAGGAAATGCTGTATCCGACCAGCTACCTGAAATCCCGGGGGCTGGGCAAGCAATGCGCCCTGCTGACCGACGGGCGGTTTTCCGGTGGCACCTCGGGGTTGTCGATCGGCCACGCCTCGCCCGAAGCGGCCGCGGGGGGCGCGATCGGCCTGGTCCGCGAAGGCGACCGGATCCTGATCGACATCCCGCAGCGTTCGATCGACCTGCTCGTGGACGAGGCCGAGCTGGCTGCCCGGCGCGCCGAGCAGGACGCCAAGGGCTGGAGGCCGGCCCAGCCGCGCCCGCGCAAGGTCACCACGGCGCTCAAGGCCTACGCCCTGCTGGCCACCAGCGCGGACAAGGGTGCGGTGCGCGACAAGGCGATGCTGGACGGCGGCGTGGTCCACCGCGGCCCCGACACCCCGCTGTGGGGTGTGTTCTAATCCGTCCCGAAGCGGGGGTATCGCCGGCCTGGCCGGCGATTGAGACAGTCCCTTCGAACCTGATCCGGTTGAGACCGGCGTAGGGAAGCTTCGCAGGCAAGCAATGTAGGAGGGGCGTCGGCCCCGACCGCGGCAAGGCGTCGGGGCTGAGGCCCCTCCCACATTCGACTCTGCGCCGCCGCTTCGTCCCCTTGCCCTTTGGACGAACGCCATGAACGCACTGCCTTCCTCGCTGCTGCAGCAGACCGACCAGCTTTCCGAATCCGTGACCCGGCCGATTCCCGGCTCGCGCAAGATCTTCGTCCAGGGATCGCGCCCCGACCTGCAGGTCGCCATGCGCGAGATCGCGCAGACCCAGACCCCGACCCTGTTCGGCGGCGAGGAAAACCCGCCGGTCACCGTCTACGATCCTTCCGGTCCCTACACCGACCCCGACGCGCGCATCGACCTGCGCAGCGGACTGCCGGCGCTGCGCGCGAAGTGGATCGAGGAACGCGGAGACACCGAACTGCTGGGCCAGCTCAGCTCCGAATTCGGCCGCGGCCGCGAAACCAACCCGCGCCTGGACGCGGTCCGCTTCCCGGCGCGCACGCTGCCGCGCGTGGCCAGGGCCGGCGCCAACGTCAGCCAGATGCATTACGCGCGCAAGGGCATCGTCACCCCGGAGATGGAGTACGTCGCCATCCGCGAGAACCAGCGCCTGGACGCGGTGCGCGATGCGCTGCTGCTGAAGCAGCACCCCGGCGAATCCTTCGGCGCCAGCATCCAGAAGTTCATCACCCCGGAATTCGTGCGCGACGAGATCGCCCGCGGCCGAGCCATCCTGCCCAACAACATCAACCATCCGGAAAGCGAACCGATGATCATCGGCCGCAACTTCCTGACCAAGATCAACGCCAACATCGGCAACAGCGCGGTGTCCTCGGGCATCGCCGAGGAAGTGGAGAAGCTGGTCTGGTCGATCCGCTGGGGCGGCGACACGGTGATGGACCTGTCCACCGGCAAGCACATCCACGAAACCCGCGAGTGGATCATCCGCAATTCTCCGGTACCCATCGGCACCGTGCCGATCTACCAGGCCCTGGAGAAAGTGGACGGGCGCGCCGAGGAGCTGACCTGGGAGCTGTTCCGCGACACCCTGGTCGAACAGGCCGAGCAGGGCGTGGACTACTTCACCATCCATGCCGGCGTGCTGCTGCGCCACGTGCCGCTGACCGCCAAACGGGTCACCGGCATCGTCTCGCGCGGCGGGTCGATCATGGCCAAGTGGTGCCTGGCCCACCACAGGGAAAACTTCCTCTACACGCACTTCGAGGACATCTGCGAGATCATGAAGGCCTACGACGTGGCCTTCTCGCTCGGTGACGGCCTGCGCCCGGGCTGCATCGCCGACGCCAACGACGCGGCCCAGTTCGGCGAACTGGAAGCGCTGGGCGAGCTGACCAAGATCGCCTGGAAGCACGACGTGCAGACCATGATCGAAGGCCCCGGCCACGTGCCGATGCAGATGATCAAGGAGAACATGGACAAGCAGCTGGCCGAATGCGGCGAGGCGCCGTTCTACACCCTGGGGCCGCTGACCACCGACATCGCCCCGGGCTACGACCACATCACCAGCGCGATCGGCGCGGCGATGATCGGCTGGTTCGGCACGGCCATGCTCTGCTACGTGACCCCGAAGGAGCATCTGGGCCTGCCCAACCGCCAGGACGTGCGCGACGGCATCATGGCCTACAAGATCGCCGCCCATGCGGCCGACCTGGCCAAGGGCCATCCGGGCGCGCAGGTACGCGACAACGCCTTGTCCAAGGCGCGTTTCGAGTTCCGCTGGGAAGACCAGTTCCACCTGGGCCTGGATCCGGAGAAGGCCAAGGAATTCCACGACGAGACCCTGCCGAAGGACGCGCATAAGCTGGCCCATTTCTGCTCGATGTGCGGGCCGCACTTCTGTTCGATGAAGATCACCCAGGACGTGCGCGACTACGCCGCCGAACACGGGATGGAGGAAACCGCGGCGCTGGAGGAGGGCATGGCCGAGAAGTCGGCAGAATTCAGGGCCGCCGGGGCGCAGGTCTACCACCAAGGCTGAGCGGCCGGACGCCCTGCCAGCTTGCGGCGAATCTTCACCGGGGCCGAATGTCCCGGTGTTAGGTTCAGCCGCACCCAGGCTCAGGCAGGAGGTTCGACATGTCCATCGTCATACGCAGGCTCGGCTGGTTGGCGGTAATGCTGCTTCTGGCCGGCTGTGCCAGCGCCCCACGCATCGACAGCGCCGCTGATCCCGAAGCCGATTTCGGCCGCTACCGCAGCTTCGGCTTCTACGCGCCGCTGGCGCTGGAGAAGCAGGGCTATGCCACTCCCGCCACCGACCGGATCAA
>SEHC01000188.1 GCA_004173415.1 Lysobacteraceae bacterium | reverse complement strand
CCGGTGCGACGCGTCTCGGCGCTGAGCCTGCCGATGCTGCTGAGGGTGATGAATTATCCGGAACAGGGACTGGACCAACTGCCGGCAACAGCCGCTGCCGGCACACGCAATGGAGCAATAATCGACGATGCTTGAGCGAGAACTCACCGTTTCCAACCGCCTGGGCCTGCATGCCCGCGCCACCGCCAAGCTGGTGCAGGTGCTGTCCGGCTACCGTTGCAACGCGACGCTGTCGGCGAAGGGCCGCGAGGTCAACGCCAAGAGCATCATGGGGGTGATGCTGCTGGCCGCCGGCCAGGGCACGCCGGTGACCGTGCGCGTCGATGGCGAAGGCGAGGCCGACGCGCTGGAAGCAGTGGCCGCCCTGTTCGAGCGACGATTCGACGAGGAAACCTGACCGGTGCGCCTGCTGCTCCCCGGCCACGGCGCAGCGCGCGGCAGTGCGCTTGGCCGTGCCAGGGTGCGCTTGCCGCATGCGCTGCAGGTGGTCGAGCAGCGCATCCCCGCCGCGGCGGTGGAAAAGGAACTCGGCCGCCTGCATGAAGCGGTCGACTCGACCCGCGGCGAGATGCGTGTGCTGCGCGAGCGGCTGCATGGCGCCCTGGCCAAGGAGGTCGGCGAGTTCCTGGACCTGCATGCATTGCTGCTGGATGACCCGGAGCTGCTGCACGGGCTGGATGAACTGATCCGCGCCGGCCGTTACACCGCCGACTATGCCCTGCGCCTGCAGCGCGACCGCCTGGCCGCGGTGTTCGACGGCATGGACGACGCCTACCTGAAAAGCCGCATGGACGACCTGGACCATGTGATCGGCCGCATCCACGCGCATCTGCAGAAGCGCATCGGCGGCCCCAAGGGCGTGGCCGGGGACATCCTGGTCAGCGACAACGTGGCCCCCTCGGAACTGGCCCAGTTGCAGGCGCAGGGGGTGGTGGCCATCGTCACCTCGGCGGGCAGTCCGCTGTCGCACAGCGCCATCCTGGCCCGCAGCCTGCACATGCCGCTGGTGGTGGGCGCCGCCGGGGCGCTGCAGAAGATCAACGACGGCGACGTGCTGATCGTCGACGGCGGCACCGGCTCGGTGGTGATAGAACCCGGGTCCGACGACCTGCGCGCCTATCGCCAGCGCCTGCGCGAACTGGCCAGGGAACAGCGCCAGCTCGGTCGCCTGCGGACCAAGCCCACGCGTACCCGCGATGGCATCGACATCGTCCTGCTGGCCAATGCCGAATCGCGCGACGACGTCGCCCGCGCGCATTCGCTGGGCGCCGCCGGCCTGGGCCTGTACCGCACCGAGTTCCTGTTCCTGCAGCGCAACGAACTGCCGGATGAAGAAGAACAGTTCCGCACCTACCGCGACGTGGTCCTGGGCATGAGCGGCAGGCCGGTCACGATCCGCACCCTGGACCTGGGCGCGGACAAGGCCGACCGCACCGGGCTGGTCCTGGGCAACGAGGACAACCCGGCGCTGGGCCTGCGCGGCGTGCGTCTTTCGCTGGCCAACGGCCCGCTGTTCGACACCCAGCTGCGCGCCATCGTCCGCGCATCGGGCTACGGCCCGGTCCGCATCCTGGTGCCGATGGTCAGCACGCGCGAGGAAGTGCTGGCCGTGCGCCGGCGCCTCAAGCGGGTCGCCGACAAGCTGCGCAAGCAGGGCGAAGCGGTGGCGGCCAGCATCCCGCTGGGGGCGATGATCGAGGTGCCGGCCGCGGCCATCGCCCTGCATAGCTTCGTCGACATCGTCGACTTCCTGTCGATCGGCACCAACGACCTTGTCCAGTACCTGCTGGCCGCCGACCGCAATAACGATGCGCTGGGCGAACTCTATTCCCCGCTCAACCCGGGCGTGCTGCGCCTGCTGGAACACATCATCAGCGTCGCCAACACGCATGGGACGCCTGTGGCGGTCTGCGGCGAAATCGCCGGCGACGCAAAACTGGCGCCACTGTTGCTGGCCCTCGGCCTGACCGAATTCAGCCTGCACCCGGCGACCCTGCTGGAAGTGCGCCAGGCGATCCGCGGCAGCGACCTGTCCGCGCTCCGCGCCGGCAGCCGCAAGCTGTTGCAGGCCCGTGATCGCGCCGGAATCCTGGCTTGGATCAGGACTGCCACGCCCTCGGCGTAAACGCGGGCGGATCGCGCGCCGCAATTCCGGCGCGTTGCACGACCCGCGTGCCGGCGAACGCCACCATTCCCAACACATAGGCCCTGCCGGGCATGCATGCGGAGACAAGGCATACGTGGCCTACCTGCGCGCGACGCTGAATCGCCCACGCGCGTGGGGTGGGCATATCGCTGGCGCCGGTGGATAATGATCCGATGAACACCTGACCTGCCGCCTGCCCCCATGGGAGCGGCCCACCGCTACCGGGAGTCGCGCATGGCAGAGGCCGTCCGCCACGACAAGACCGCGCGCCAGCTGCGCTTGCTGTCCGATGCCCTGGACAGCGGCCGGCTGGGTCCGGTGCGCCGCCTGATCAATACCTTGGCTCCTGCGGAGATCGGCAACCTGCTCGAATCGCTGCCGCCGGGCAAGCGCGAGGTCGTGTGGGGACTGGTCGACGCCGCGGACGACGGCGAGGTGCTGGTCCATGTCGGCGACGAAGTGCGCGAGAGCCTGCTGGCGGACATGGACCCCGACGAGATCATCGCCGCGGTCGAAGACCTGGACATCGACGACCTGGCCGACCTGGTCGAGGACCTGCCGGATACGGTCATCGACGAAGTGCTCAAGTCGATGGACCGGGAGAACCGCGAGCGGCTCGAGCAGGTCCTGTCCTACCCGGAGGACACCGCCGGGCGCCTGATGAACCCGGACGTGGTCACCGTGCGCGCCGACGTAAACGTCGACGTGGTCCTGCGCTACCTGCGCCTGCGCGGCGAGTTGCCCGACCACACCGACCACCTGTTCGTGGTCAGCCGCCGGCACCAGTACCTGGGACGCCTGTCGCTGGCCTCGCTGGTGACCCATGAGGACAGCACCCCGATCAACCGCCTGATCGACGATGAGCAGCCGGCCATCGACGTGGAGGAATCGGCCGAGGAAGTCGCCCGCCAGTTCTCCGATCATGACTGGGTCTCGGCGCCGGTGGTCGACGAGAACAACATCCTGCTCGGCCGCATCACCATCGACGACGTGGTCGACATCATCCGCGAGCAGGCCGAGCACCAGGCCCTGGGCGCGGCCGGCCTGGACGAGGACGAGGACCTGTTCTCGCCGATCACCCGCGCCGTGCGTGGCCGCGTGGTCTGGCTGGGCATCAACCTGGGCACCGCATTCCTGGCCGCGACGGTGATCGGGCAGTTCGCGGTGACCCTGGAGAAGATCGTCGCCCTGGCCGTGCTGATGCCGATCGTGGCCGGCATCGGCGGCAATGCCGCCGTGCAGGTCCTTACCCTGATGGTTCGCGGCCTGGCCTTGGGCCAGGTCGGCGCCAGCAACGCGCGCATCCTGCTGTGGAAGGAGACCCGGGTTGCCCTGATCAACGGCGTTCTGATCGGCGGGATCGTCGGCATCGTCGCCTTCGCCTGGTTCCACAGCGCGCTTCTGTCGGCGGTGATCGCCCTGGCGCTGGTCATCAACTTCCTTGCCGCGGCCATGGCCGGGGTGTTGCTGCCGCTGATGCTCAAGCGCATGAACATCGATCCGGCCGTCGCCGGCACGGTGGTGGTCACCGCGGTGACCGACGTGATCGGCTTCTTCAGCTTCCTCGGCCTGGCCACCCTGATCCTGCTGCACTGAGCTTCCGTAGGCCGATGCGCCAGGCCAGCGTTATGCTGCCGGCTCCGATGAACGCCCCAGGTCGCCGCCATGCATCCACCAGTCCGCCTGCTCCCGTTCCCTGTCCTGTTGGCGTGCGTGCTCGCGTGCGTGGCCCTGGCCGGCTGTAGCACCATGCAGCGGGTCGGCAAGTCCGATGGCACCTTCGTCGAGCGCAGCCTCATGGTCGGGGGCGAATCCCGCGGTTACCAGGTCTTCGTGCCCGCGCCAAGATCCGGGACGGGCAAGCGCCCGGTGATCCTGTTCCTGCACGGCTCCGGCGAGCGCGGCTCGGACAACCGCCGCCAGCTCGAAGCGGGGCTGGGACCCTACGTGCGCGACCATCTCGCCGATTTTCCCGCCATCGTGGTGTTCCCGCAGGTAGCGGGCGATGGCGAGTGGATGGGCGCCAACGTCGACATGGCGCTGGCTGCCACGGATGCTGCCATCCGGGAGTTCCATGGCGATCCGCAGCGCACCTACCTCACCGGCCTGTCCATGGGCGGCTACGGCACCTGGGAGACCGCCTTGCAGGCGCCGGTGCGCTTCGCCGCCCTGGTACCGATCTGCGCCGCCCTCCACGCGCCGCCGAGCCGCCCCTCCCTGCAGGTCACCGCCGTGGCGGGCGCGGGCGATCCCTACGCCGCACTGGCCGCGCGCCTGAAGCACGTGCCGACCTGGATCTTCCATGGCGCCAAGGACGACGTGGTCCCGCCCGACGACGCCCGCAAGACCTATGCCGCGCTCAAGGCCGCGGGCGCCGACGTCCAGTACACCGAATTTCCGCAGGCCAACCACAATTCCTGGGACGCTACCTACCGCCACCAGGCCCTGTGGACCTGGCTTTTCAGCCAACACCGGGATTGAGTACGACCGCCATGGCAGAGATCATCCGCAACTACTTCATGCCGCGCTGGCGGACCGACCGGCTCAGCTGCGTGTGCGGCTGGGAGGGCGACTCGAGCGCGATGCAGATGGAATTGCATGAGGAAGTGACCGACTACGCCTGCCCCGCCTGCGAGAACACCTTGCTGATCGTCTCGCACCCGAACCTGGAACAGGTCCGCCAGGCCGCGGCGGAAGGCAA
>SEHC01000187.1 GCA_004173415.1 Lysobacteraceae bacterium | reverse complement strand
CGACATTATCCCCCGATGACCGACTCCACCGACGCCCGCTACCAGACCTGGATGTGTGTCGTCTGCGGTTTCATCTATGACGAAGCCAAGGGCCTGCCGGAGGAAGGGCTGGCCCCGGGAACCCGCTGGAAGGACATCCCGGACAGCTGGACCTGCCCGGATTGTGGCGTGGGCAAGGACGATTTCGAGATGATCGAAGTCGATTGAGCCGGCCGGCGCGGGCCGTGCGCGCCAGGTGGCGGCTCCGCAGCCCTGAGTCGATCCGGCCTTGAGGTCCTCGGTAAACCCCGGCGCGCGCCGGATATTCCGGCACGACCCACCGGCATCGAGGCCGTTCCTGCCAGGGCCTCAGTGCATGCGCGAACGGCTTGCGTTCAATTCCACCAGGCGTTCGCGTAGCGGGCCGGCATCGTTGGCTTCCGGCGCCAGCTGCAGGTAGCGCGCCAGGTCGTGGCGCGCGCCCTGCTGGTAATCCATCTTCAGGTAGGCCAGACCGCGGTCGCGCAGGGCTTCGGGTTGCTCGGGCGACAGCTTCAGCACGCGGTCGGCGCTGCGCGCGGCGCGGTCCCATTCGTCGCGTTCGGCATAGACCCCATGCAGGTTGCGCAGCATCCTCACCAGGATCGCGCGGTGCGAGGCCGGATCGAGGATGTGCAGCAGCGCGTTGTCGTCGGGGATGTCGCCGCCCAGGTGCGGCTTGGCGCGCTCGCGCAGTTCGTCGGCGCCGAGCGGACGGCCACCGTTGAACGGGTCCATCACCAGGATGCCGTCATCGACCGGCAGGCGGACCAGGAAATGGCCCGGGAAGGACACCCCGTCCAGCGGCACGCCGAGGCGGCGCGCCACTTCCATCTGCACCATCGCCAGCGAGATCGGATTGCCGAGGCGGCGCTCGAAAACCTCGTTGAGGTAGCTGTTGCGAGGGTCGTAGTACTCGTCGTGGTTGCCGGTGTAGCCCAGCTCCTCGAACAGGTGGCGGTTGATCGCCGCCATCTTCAGCGGCCATGCCTCGATCGCATCGATCTCGGTGCGCAGGTGCTCGGCGTGGCTTTGCACCAGGGTGTCGTAGAGGTCGGCGTCGAGGTCGGGGTATTCGTCGCGCGCGATCAGCAGCGCGGTTTCGAGCAGCGGCACGGCTTCGTCGGCCTGCGCCGCCAGCGAACTCCAGTCCGGCAATGTCAGTCGTTCCCCCATGCCCAGAGATTGCGGCCGATCGCCGCCACAATCAAGCCTCCGTGCGAACCCGTAGGGGTAGGGGATTCAGGCGCAGCCCCGAGTTCAGGGCTTTCGCGGAAGGTCGCCGCCGAGGCGCATCTCGGCCCCGGTCTGCAGGCCCAGCTTCGCCGCCTGGCCGGCGTTCAGCTCCAGCACGTAGCGGGCCGGCGCATTGCTCGGATAGGACGGGCAGGCGTTGCCGGCCGAGCAGGGCGGGACGTCGCGCTGTTGCGCGACCAGCCTGAGCGCGCTGTCGAAATAGAGGATGTCCAGCGGGATCCGGGTGTTCTTCATCCAGTAGGCCTGCGGCTCCTCGCGATCGTGGATGAAGACCATGCCGCTGCCCTCGGCGAGTTCGTCGCGGAACATCAACCCGCGCGCGCGCTCGGCGTCGTCGTCGGCGACCTCCACCCGGTAGCGTTGCCCGCCGACTTCCACCCAGCTGCCTGCATTGGCGCAGCCGCTGAGCAGCAGCATCAGGAGCAGGACGGGGCGCGGTGCGGGCATCGTGGTTTCCTCGGGAATCGGTGGCGCTAGTGTATCGGCAAGGCGGCGCGGTTCAGAACAGGGAGCCGGTCTGGCCCACTTCGGGTTCGGCCTTACGCGCGGCGACTTTCACCCCGGCGGCTTCCGCAGTCGCCGCGACGCCGGGTTCGCGGCTGGCACGCCCGTGCCTGTTCTGCGATTCGCGATGCGCGTTCTGCGCCATCACCTTGAACTGGCGTTCGCGTTGCAAGAACAGTCGCGCAGTCTCGGGAATCTGCGCGAAGGGGATGCGCATCGGCGCGGCATCGTGCGCCAGCGCCTGCTGCATGGCGCCGAAATAGACCGAATTGTTGCCGTACTTCTGGTTGATAAGGTCCAGCACCCGGCTCATGTCGCGGCCGCGCCGGCGCTGCTCCACCAGCTCGCCGCTGAGGTTGGCGGACTGCTCCAGTCCCAGCAGGGTGACCGCGACCGACAACGGCGGGTGCCGGCGGGGATTCCAGCGACGTTGCGCGATCGAGCGCTCCAGTTGCGACAGTTCGGCGCCGAGCAGGCGCAGCAGGGTGGGCGTGTCGTCCACCGGGGCGAAGGAAAGGTCGCGTTCGAAACGCGTCTCCAAGCCGACGAAACGCATGCGTATCGCCAGGCCGCCGGCCAGGAAGCCGTCCTTGCGCAGGCGCATCGCGGCCTTGGCCAGCAGCTTGAACAGGACCGAGCGCGCGCCTTCGAAGCTGCGCAGTTCCGGCCCCAGCACGTGGGAGTGACCCACGGAGGACCGTTGCGACTGGCGTGGCGGCAGGTGGTGGCCGTGCAACTGCATCCAGAAGCGCTCGCCTTCCACGCCGCCCCAGATCGCGCGCAGGTGCTCGCGCGGCGCGGCGCACAGCTGGCGGACGGTGTCGATGCCGGCTGCGTTCAGGCGCTGCTCCATCGACGGGCCGATGCCGCACAGGTCGCGCAGCGCCAGCGCGTGCAGGCGATGCGGCAGGTCGCTGGCCTCCAGCACCGTCAACCCGTCCGGCTTCTGCATGTCCGAAGCGGTCTTGGCCAGGAACTTGTTGGGGGCGATCCCGATCGAGCAGCGGATCCAGTCGAACTCCTCGCTGATGCGCCGCTTTATGCGCGCGGCGATGGCCACAGCGTTGTCGCGTTCACGCTCGCGGCCGATCAGCCAGCAGGGAACTTCATCGATCGATTCGGCCTTGCCATGCGGGATGCAATCCTGGATCGCATCCATCAGCCGATGGTGCACCTCGACATAGCGCGCCGGCCGGGCCTCGACCATCTCGATGCCGGGGAATTTCTCCAGCGCCTCCCACACCGGCGTGCCGGTGCCGATGCCATGGGTCTTGGCTTCCACGCTGGCGGCGATGCAGAAGGTCGTCGCCGCGATCACCGGGACCACGCCCACCGGCCGGCCGCGCAGTTCCGGCCGGTCCTGTTGCTCGACCGAGGCGAAGAACGAATTGAAGTCGACGAAGAGGCAGCGCAGGCTCATGGCCTGGACAGTATCGCCGCTGTCGTTCTCAGCGCCGGAGAAACCAGCCCGGAAGGCGATGTGCGGTGCGGGCTCAGAGCACCCGCGGCGGCTCGCCGCCGACGATGACCACGTCGGCCGGGCGGCGCGCGAACAGGCCGACCGACACCACGCCCGGGACCTGCGAGAGCTCGCGCTCCAGCGCCACCGGGTCGGTGATCGACAGGTTGTGCACGTCGATGACCAGGTTGCCGTTGTCGGTGACCACGCCATCGCGCCACACCGGCTGGCCGCCGGTCAGCGCGACGATCCGGCGCGCGACCAGGCTGCGCGCCATCGGGATCACCTCGATCGGCAACGGGAACCTGCCGAGGACCGGCACCTGCTTGCTCGGGTCGATCAGGCAGACGAACCGGTCGCTGGCTTCGGCGATGATCTTCTCGCGGGTCAGGGCCGCGCCGCCGCCCTTGATCAGGCGCTTGTTCGGGTCGCATTCGTCGGCGCCGTCCACGTACAGGGCCAGGTCGCCGGTGTCGTTGAGCTCCAGCACCTCGATGCCGTGGCCGCGCAGGCGCTCGGTGCTCTGTTCGGAACTCGACACGGTCCCGGCGATGCGGTGCTTGATCCGGGCCAGCGCATCGATGAAGAACGCGACGGTCGAGCCGGTGCCGACGCCGACGACCATGCCGTCCTCGACGTACTCGATGGCCTTCTCGGCGGCCAGGCGTTTTGCTTCGTTCTGCGACACGTGGAGCTCCTGTTGCATGGAGGGGCGGGGCGGGTGCGGGGCCGGCTTATTCAAGCGACAGCAGCAGCTTCCACTGCGCCGCGGTGACCGGCATCACCGACAGGCGCGTGCCCTTGCTGGTCAGGGCGAAGCCTTCGCCCAGCGCGTCGGTGTGCCGCCTGATTTCCTCCAGGGCCACGACCCGGTCGAACTTGCGCTCGAACGCCACGTCGACCAGCATCCAGCGCGGTTCTTCGCGGCTGGCCTTGGGATCGAAGTAGTCGCTCTTGCGGTCGAACTGGGTCTCGTCCGGATAGGCCTTGCTGGCCACCCTGGCGAGGCCGGCGATGCCCGGCACGGCGCAGTTGGAGTGATAGAACAGCACCCCGTCGCCGACCTGCATGCCGTCGCGCATGAAATTGCGGGCCTGGTAGTTGCGCACCCCGTTCCAGGGCTCCACGCCGACCTTCTGCAGGTCGTCGATGGAGAAGGCGTCCGGTTCGGACTTCATCAGCCAATAGCGCTTGCGTGTGCTCATTCGCGGGGTTCGGCCAGCAGGGTGGTGGATTCGGTGCAGATCGCGTCGGGCAGGACGTCCCAGGACTCGCAGTCGAGCGCCTCCAGGCGTTGCGCGTCGAAGCCCGCGCCCACCAGCCACGGCGGCGGCATGGCCTGCTGGCGGAAGGCGAAGCTGCGATCGTACCAGCCGCCTCCCATGCCCAGCCGGCGCCCGCCGCCATCGAAACCTACCAGTGGCATGACCACCAGCGCCATCGCCTCGGGGGGCAGGGCGGCGGAGGATTCAACGTCGGGTTCGGGAATGCCGAAACGGTTGGTCACCAGCGCATCGCCGGGACGCCAGGGCGCGAAACGCAACTGTTCCCGTCCATGCAGCACCGGCAGGCAGTAGACCAGGCCGCGCGGAAGGCGCAGCTGCCAGCTGTGCAGGGCGATTTCGCCATCCATCGCCCAATAGCCGGCGACATAGCCGGTGTCGGGCGCGAAGGCGAGCGCGAGCAGGCGGGCGGCCAGCGCGTCGGCGGCGGCGATGCGCTGCGACGCGGGGAGGGCGCGGCGGCGCTCGCGCAACTCCTTGCGCAGGTGCGCGCGGTCCAGGGTCATGCGGGATACCACGCGGTCGGCTTCATGGCCGCAATTCTAAGCCACCGGATGCGAACGGCCGAAGCGGGCGAGGCGGAAAGGGGACGGCAGGCAGGCGCGCGAAGCGTGGTTGCGGGCGCGGCTTGCGGCAAGGGGCGGTGCATGCGTGGCGGGTCTGCCGCCAGGCGGGAAAATACATCCTCCGCCATGACGATGCCTGCGAAACGACCTTGAACCCGGGGTTCAAGTGGGAAGAGTTGGGGGCCATCGGGCTTCCCGCAGCGAGGCGGACTTGCACTCCCGGCTTCCGTCCCCTTCCCGTGGTCGTATTTAAGGGACAAGGCGAATGTTTTGCATGCCGTCGTTCACGGCAGAGGATGCATCGCCAGTATAGCGGCGATGCGAGAAATGCAAAGTCCGTTCGTCGGTGTGGTTCATGTTGCGTCGCCGAGCCGAGTGCCGGGCGCGGGTTGTGCGCGCCGCGACCACGCATGGATCCGTGGTCAGCGCGAGGCGTCGAGCGCGCTGTCGAGCTTGCGGTGCAGTTCGCCCAGGGTGCGCAGCAGTTCGTTCTCGCGTGCGCTGCGCTCGTCGCGCAGTTGCTGCAGCTCGTGGGCCAGGTTGAGCGCGGCCAGCACGGCCACCCGGTCGACCGCGGCCATCTTGTTGCCGCCGCGCACCTCGCGCATCTTGCCGTCCAGCAGCTTGGCCGCCGCCATCAGGCTGCTGCGTTCGCCGGCTTCGACGCCGACCGTGTACTCGCGGTCCAGCAGGTGGACGCTGACCGGCTCGGTGCCACTCATGTGTGCTGCTCCAGGGACTTGAGCCGGGTGATCATGGCTTCGACCCGAGAACGCGCCTGCTCGTTCTTGGCCAGCAGTTGCGAGCGTTCACCGACCAGTTGCTCCTGCTGGCTGCGCAGGCTGCGGTTTTCGTCGGCCAGCCGCTGGCAGCGGTCGACCAGCTCCTGCAGCCGGGTGGCCAGGGTGCGCAGTTGTTCGGTGGCGTCGGTGTCCATGGCGGCCACGATAGGGGCGCGCGCGGCAGCCGGTCAAGCGACCCGCGGCGAGGGACGTCCTCAGGTGACCGGCTGGACCTCGTGGCCCCGGGCGTATTCGTGGATGAAGCGCAGGCATTCGTCCGGGGGCAGGGCGTGGGAAATCCAGTGGCCCTGGATCTCGTCGCAGCCGTGGTCGCGCAGGAACTGCAACTGCGCGGCGGTCTCCACGCCTTCGGCGATGACGTTGAGCGACAGCGAATGGCCCATGTTGATGATGGTGCTGGTGATCGCCTCGTCGTCGGTGTCGTGGGTCAGGTCGCCGACGAACTCCTGGTCGATCTTCAGGGTCGTCAGCGGCAGCCGCTTCAGGTAGGCCAGCGACGAATAGCCGGTGCCGAAGTCGTCGATCGCCAGCGATACGCCCAGCCTCCGGCAGGCGCGCAGGGTGTCGGCGTTCTTGGCCGGGTTGGCCATGATCACGCTTTCGGTCAGCTCCAGCTCCAGGCAGGCCGCAGGCACGCCGGTTTCCGACAGGGTCTGCGCGACCACGTCGGCCAGGTCGCCGCGCTGCAGACTCCTCGGCCAGCGGGATGAACTGGCCGGGGGAGACTTCGCCGAAGTCCTTGCTCTTCCAGCGCAGCAGCGCTTCCACGCCGGTGATCCGGTTCTGGGTCAGCGACAGGCGCGGCTGGAACACCAGCGACAGTTCGTTGCGTTCCAGTGCGCGGCGCAGGGCGCTGGCGAGGATCGCGCGATGGCGGGTCTTCTCGTCCATGGCCTCCGAGTACACCTGGTAGGTGTGGCGGCCGGCGGCCTTGGCCTGGTACATGGCCGTATCCGCGTGCTTGAGCAGGTCGGTCGGCACCTGCGCATGGTCGGGGTACAGGCTGATGCCGATCGAAGGGGAGACCGAGAGCTCCAGCCGCTCGCCGAAGCTCAGCGGCGAGCGGAAGGCGTCGATGATGCGCTGGGCGATGTCCTCGGCCACCTGCATCGAGCCGATGTCCTCCAGGACCACGGTGAATTCATCCCCGCTAAGGCGGGCCACGGTGTGCTGGGCGCCCACCGTCTGCTGCACGCGCGCGGCGGCGGCGCGCAGGATCCGGTCGCCAGTGGCATGGCCGAGCGAATCGTTGATGTCCTTGAAGCGGTCCAGGTCGATGAACAGCACCGCCACCCGCCCGTCCTCGCGCCGCGCGCGGACGATGGCGCGGGACAGCCGCTCGGAAAGCAGCGACCGGTTGGGCAGGCTGGTCAGGGTGTCGTAGTTGGCCAGGTAGCGCAGTTCCTGTTCGGCGCGCTTCTGCTCGGTGATGTCGTTGAGGACCATGACGTAGAGCCGGCGCTGGCCGCTGGCATCGGGGACCACGTTGGCGTCGATCTTGCACAGGATCTCCTCGCCATCCTTGCGCACTTTCCACACCTCGCCGGACCAGTTGCCGTCGCGGTCCAGCTCGGCGCGCACGTTCTCGAACATCACCTGCTCGTGCTGGTCGCTGTCCAGCAGGGTCAGCTGCTGGCCGATGACTTCCTCGTCCGAGTAGCCGGTGATGCGGGTGAAGGCTTGGTTGACCGCGACGAAGTTGTAGTCCCAGTCCAGCACCGCCACCGCTTCGCTCATGCTGCGCATGACTTCGCTGGCGATGCGGTGCTCGTACTCGGCGTTGCGGTTGGCGGTGATGTCGCGCGCGGTGCCGGCGATGCGCAACGGGCGCCCCTCGTGGTCGCGCTCGACCACCCGGCCGCGGGCGCGCACCCAGGCCCAGTCGCCGTCGCCGGCCAGGTCCATGCGATGCTCGGACGTGAACAGCGGAGTCTCGCCCTGCAGGTGGCTGCGCAGGCGCTGCATCACCAGTGGCATGTCCTGCGGATGGATGGCGGGCACCTCGCCCTGGCGGGTAAGCACGGTGATGTCGGCCCAGTGCGCGGCATTCTCGTCGGCACGCATGCGGTGCATGCGACGGCGGACCAGGTCGTAGTCCCAGAAATGCTCACCCGATGCCCACAGCGCCAGCTTCAGGTGTTCGTCGCGCTCGCGCGCGCTCTCGGTCACCGCCGGTTCCCGCCGTGGCCCCTGCCTGGCGGGCATCCAGTAGCGGCGCGTGGCGATCAGCGTGACCACGGCCAGCACCAGCAGCGCCAGCACCATCAGGGACAGGCGCGTGGAAGGCAGCGCGGCCAGGAGACCCGTTGCGGCGGAGACGGTGCATGGCATGGCGTGGTCTCTGGCCCTCGCAGCGGCGTGAAGCCGGGGTCCTGCCGAGTTTAGGCATGGCTCGCGCCCGACAACAAGCCGTCGCCATGCTTTTGGTTGTTACAATTTCCCCCCGGGTTTTGCTTGTCCTGCCCATTGTCTGGAATGCGTTCAATGGCCGAACTTCCCCCCATCGCCGATGTCGCCGAGGCTGCGCGCCGATCCGGACTGGCCTCCGATCCCTCCGAACTGCACGGCGCGCTCTGCGGCTGGTTGTCCGCCGGCGGCGACGATGTGCCCAACTGGCCGGCCAGGGTGCTGGCCGACGACCTCCTGCCGGTGCCCGAGGCCGGCAGCCCGCTGGACGAACTGCGCAAGGCCAGCGCAGCGCAACTGGAGGATCGGGGTTTCGGCTTCGAACTGCTGCTGCCCGACCTGGAAGACTCGCTGGACGATCGCGCCAACGCCCTGTTCGAATGGTGCCGCGGCTTCCTGGGCGGCTTCGGCCTGGCCTCGGGCGCCAGGCCGCCACTGTCCGAGGAGGCCGAGGAGGCGCTGCAGGACCTGGCCCGCCTGGCCCAGGCCGCACCGGAGAGCAGCGACGACGAGGAAGACGGCCATGCACTGGCCGAGATCGAGGAGTTCGTCCGAGTCGCGGTGCTGCTGCTGCACGGGGATTGCGTACTGGCGCCGCGCCACCGCCAGAGCCTGAACTAGGCTCGGCGATGAAGACGGCCACCGGCATCGCCGCCGCCGCCTTCGCGCGGCGGCGCAGGCAGCTGATGAAGATGTGCGCGGAAGACGCGATCCTGGTCCTGCCCGCCGCGCCCGAACGCGTCCGCAGCCACGACACCCATTATCCGTACCGCCAGGACTCGGACTTCTGGTACCTGAGCGGGTTCGACGAACCCGAGGCGGTGCTGGTCCTGGTGCCCGGCCGCAGGCACGGCGAAGCGCTGCTGTTCTGCCGCGAGCGCGACCCCGAGCGCGAAGCCTGGGACGGCCCGCGGGCCGGCCAGGAAGGCGCCGTCGAGCGCTTCGGCATGGACGATGCGTATCCCATCGAGGACCTGGACGAGATCCTGCCCGGCCTGCTGGAAGGGCGTTCGCGGGTCTACTACCACTTCGGCCGCGATGCCGATTTCGACCTGAAGCTGATCGGCTGGGTCAACCGGGTCCGCGAACAGGTCCGCCATGGCGCGCAACCACCGCATGAATTCCTCGAGCTGGGGCACCTGCTGCACGAGCTGCGCCTGTTCAAGTCGAAGGACGAGGTGAAGCTGATGCAGCGCGCCGCCGACATCAGCGTGCAGGCGCACCAGGCGGCGATGCGGGCCGCCCGCCCCGGCATCCACGAGTACGAGCTGCAGGCCGACATCGAGCGCGTGTTCCGCGCCAACGACGCGTGGCCGGCGTATGGCAGCATCGTCGGCGCCGGCCGCAATGCCTGCGTGCTGCATTACCGCGCCAACAATGCGCGGGCCGCCGATGGCGACCTGGTGCTGATCGACGCCGGTGCCGAATACCGCGGCTATGCGTCCGACATCACCCGGACCTTCCCGGTCAACGGTCGCTTCAGCAGGGAGCAGCGCGCCCTGCACGACCTGGTGGGCGCGGCGCAGGCCGCGGCGCTGGCGCAGGCCAAGCCTGGAGTGGCATACGAAGCAGGACATGCAGCGGCGGTGGAAACGCTGACCGAGGGCCTGCTGAAGCTCGGCCTGCTCAAGGGCAAGCTGGAAAGGAACCTCGCCAGTGGCCAGTACAAGCGCTTCTATCGGCACAAGACCGGGCACTGGCTCGGCCTGGACGTGCACGACGTCGGTGACTATCGCCTGGGTGGCGAGTCGCGATTGCTTGAGCCGGGCATGGTGTTCACCATCGAGCCGGGGCTGTACGTGGCCGTGGACGATGCCACGGTCGATCCGAAGTGGCGCGGGATCGGCATCCGCACCGAGGACGACGTGCTGGTCACCGCCGAAGGGCACCGGGTGCTCACCGACGGCCTCGCGCGCTCGGCCGAGGAAATCGAATCCTTCATGGCCGCGTGAAGCCGCGGCGAAGCGTGGCCTGATTAAATGGCGGGCCCGCGGGCCTGGACGCGCGCGGCCCTCTTCCCTTCCCCGAGTGGACGCAACATGGAATCACTGGCAAGTCCGGAAATCTGGATCGCCCTGGCGACGCTTACCGCGCTCGAGCTGGTGCTGGGAATCGACAACATCATCTTCATCTCGATCCTGGCCGGGAAGCTGCCCGAGCACCAGCGCGACAAGGCCCGCAAGCTTGGTATCGCGCTGGCGGCCATCACCCGGCTGGCGCTGCTGTTCGTGATTTCCTGGATCATCGGCCTGACCGCCCCGCTGTTCACCCTGTTCGGCAATGAATTCTCCTGGCGCGACCTGATCCTGATCGGTGGCGGCCTGTTCCTGATCGGCAAGGCCACCCATGAGATCCACGAGAAGCTGGAGGGCGCTTCCGAGCAGGCCACGCCCGGCGCGGC
>SEHC01000186.1 GCA_004173415.1 Lysobacteraceae bacterium | reverse complement strand
CCGGTGTCTTCATCAGCAGAAAAATCTACGCCGCTGATTCCAATGATTACCACCCACCCGCAAGCTTCCGGATCCCACCCGCAAGCGTCCGCGACTTGCGCGCAAGCCTGTTGGACCTTGCCCGTAAGTCTCTGCGACCTCACGCGCAAGCCTTTCCGGCTTGGCCGCAGGCTTCCGAGGACCGCACGCAAGTCCGGCCTGGCTCTCGACACAAGCCTTTTCACCTTCCCCGCAAGCCTTTTTGTCTTGAACACGAACCCCTCCTGCCTTACGCGCCAGCATCCCTTGCCTCGCGCGCGGGAAAAAAAGGCTTGCGGCCGGGTTTCCACGGCATTCGCGCAGCGCCAGAAGACTTTGCGACCGCCACCGGTCCGGTGGCGCGCAGGAAACATCTACTCAATCCCAGCGCTTTCCGACCCCCGGCCCGGGCAGAAGTTTGCTTTGGAAAAGCGTCATCGAGAACATTCGTCGATCTATCATCGTCCCGACGTGAAGAACTCAGCGCCAACAGTTCATTTAAGCCGAACCCACATCAGCGCGGCGCCTGACTGCGCGCCTTCGACTATAGTGAATCCAGTCGCCACCTCGCCGCGGGCCGGCTTGATCCTGGCGCCAGGGGGCCATGTGACAGATCTTGAGCAACCCAAAAGAAGACTGGTCCTTGCAAACATGATCCTGGTTGCCAGCGGCCTTGGCTTGTTTGGCTCGATTTTCTACTTTGACGGCTCGCCACCGTCTCATTGGCGGATGATCGTCTACGGCGTCTTGTTCGCTATGGCACTGGTCGCGTCCTGCATCATTTTTTATGCCAACCTCAAATACCTTGTCCGCAGGATGTCCGCGCGCTCCGCCTCAAGAGTCGATGACAATGCTCCCTGACGGTTCGTTCGAGCCGGGCTCCGCATCAGGGTTCGTTTCGTGAACTGCTCTTCCAATCAAAAGGACTTCCCATGAAAGCATTCCTGGCCGTACTCATCACCCTGCTCCCGCTCGGCGCGATCGCGAACGAAGCCAACCCCGCCCCGAGTCCCTACGTATCCTCCCAGCCCGGACTCGAGGTGTCGGCTACGCGCGGCCAGGTCGAAGGCACGTTCGAGGTGGCTGCCGTCATTTCCGATGCGGGCACGGGCAAGGTCCTCGCCTCCCCCACGATGACCGTGCGCGCCGGCGAATGGGCACGCGCGTCGATGGGCGCGCCGGGCGCTGAAGTCGAGTTCTCGGCGACGGTGGACCCTTCGGGACAGCTCGTCGCGTTCCTGGCGAAAGCCTCGCAGGCCGGCGGCGACCGCAAGACCTATAGCGGCACGTTTCTGGTGATGCCCTAGGCGGGCCGGAACCCAGGCGCGCGCGGCCGCCATGACAGCCACCGTGACAGACCACGGGATCGACCCGGATCCCGACAACGACCCGGACCACCCGGTGCCTTACCTGCGGGTGATCGATGTCGCCGCTTACCGCCTTGGCGGCGCCAACCTGAGCATCGTCATTGCCACGCCATTGGACGGCAGCGAGCGCTCGCAGACCCGCCTTCTCGACAAGATCGGCGGATACCTCGGGCATATCGCATCGGAACAGTTCATCGCCGACGCCGGCACGGCCCCCAGCCCGGAAAACACGACGATCACGGTCCTGCTCCATCGCGGTTCCTCTGTCACCATTCGCAACCTGCTGGCCACATGCAACGACTGGGTCAGGTCGCATAATGCGAGTCTCGTGATACGTGACCTTGACGAAGCCCTGGGCGAGCACTGAGCGGCCAGCCCCTTGGGGCAGTCGGCAAGCACGCTGCCGCGCCCTACCCACTGCTCTCACCAGCAAGGAGCACCCGCAATGTACGGCCTGATCGGAAAGATGAGATCGATCCCCGGCCAACGCGACGCGTTGGTCTCGATCCTGCTGGAGGGCGTTGCCGGGATGCCCGGCTGCCTTAGCTACGTGGTCGCGCGCGATCCGGGCGACGCCGACGCGCTGTGGATCACCGAAGTCTGGGAGGAGCGGGCCAGCCACAAGGCCTCGCTGGCGCTGCCTTCGGTGCAGGCCGCGATTGCGCAAGGCAGGCCGCTGATCGCCGGGTTCGAACGGCACATCGAAACCCAGCCGGTCGGCGGCCATGGCCTCCCGCGCGGCGACTGAAGGTTTCGCTGCACGCCACGCGGCGACCCGCAGGCAGGC
This sequence comes from Lysobacteraceae bacterium, assembly GCA_004173415.1. GTDB lineage: Bacteria > Pseudomonadota > Gammaproteobacteria > Xanthomonadales > Xanthomonadaceae > Pseudoxanthomonas_A. Next base: position 2,691 of record SEHC01000186.1, on the reverse strand, counting down.
ATCGCGCTGCCGGCTCGCCATCGGCTAGCATGCCGCACCTCCAGCAAACCACGACGGGACGTCACCGGCACATGGGCAAGGTCAAGCCGCTTTTCCAGGTCATCAGCTACCTGCAATATCCACTGCTGCTGGTGGCGCTGGGCTACATGGCGTATCCGTACTTCGCCGGCTTCGACAGGTTCTGGACCTCGGCCAACAACGCGCTGATCTTCGCCGGCCTGGGGGTCGGCTTCTCGACCCTGCAGGACACGGGCACGACCCAGAACGAATTCTCCAGGAAGATCTGGCAGAGTCCGCGCAAGGGCATGATCACCCTGGCCGTGATCTCGGCCACGACCCTGGTGTTCCTGCTGGTCGGCATGTACGGCCTGTACTTCGCCAGGCCCGGCATCATCAAGGACGTGAGCTTCGGCATGCTGACCCTCGGGCTGGGTTACGTCGGGCTGCTGAAGGCCGCCATCGAGATGCACGAGCACCACCGCATCGCCCCCGAAACCCCCGAATCCCCGTAGCCCGGGTAGAGCGCAGCGAAACCCGGGGTGCAGCCAAACCCGGGGCTTGGCACGCCGAACCGTTCGCCAGGTCAGCGCGCGACGGCCACCGCCTGGCGCTGCTTCCAGGCGGCGAACAACCCCTCCATCGCCGCCTTCTGCGCCGGCCGCCAGTGCCGGGTCTTGTCCGCGAACCCCGCGTCCTGTCCCCAGCCGGGCATCGACTGCACCGCCGCATCGAACCACTGCAGCGCCAGCGCTTTTTCGCCCAGCGTCCAGTAGCCCAGGGCAAGCGTATACGGCAGCCAGTACGGCCGGCCGCCGTGCATCTGCCCGGCCTGGTTCCAGTCGGCCATCGCCAGTCCGGTATCGCCCAGGTTGTAACGGGTCCAGCCACGCGACCAGAGCACGCTGCGCCGGTAGACCGGATCGTCGCCGGCCCATTGCAGCGCCGCGTCGTAATCGCGCAGGGCGCGCTCCAGGTCGCCGGCCTGGGCGAACAGATAGGCGCGATGCGACAGGGCGATGCTGTTGCGCGGGTTGTGCCTGAGCGTGGCCTCGAGCCGCTGCCGGAACCCGGCACGCTGGCCGGGCTGCGCGTGCAAGGCGCTGGCGGCCGGGTCGGGATCGGCGTACAGCCCCGGCAGGGGGCCGCTCGACGACGGCACCGCGGCCGGCGCGACAGGCAAGCCGGCGGCCAGCGCCGGCCACGCGGTCGCGGGCATCAGCAACACCAGGAGCAGCGAAACCTTGCACCAAAGCGTCCCGCGCATTGCATGCCCTCCGTTGTCGCTCACAGATCCGACAGGATCACCTTGGCCGCATTGTGCCCGGGCGCACCGGTCACCCCGCCGCCGGGGTGGGTGCCGGCGCCGCACAGGTACAGGCCCGGCACCGCGCCGCGGTAATCGGCCTGGCCGACCATCGGCCGCGCACTGAACAACTGGTTGAGCGAGAGCGCACCGTGGAAGATGTCGCCGCCGACCAGGCCGAAGGTGCGCTCCAGGTCCATGGGCGTCAGCACTTGCCGGCCGAGCACGGAATCCTTGAATCCGGGCGTGTATTTGTCCACGTGGGCAATCATCAGATCCCCTACTTCGTCGCGATGGTCGTCCCAGCTGCGGCCGCCGGACAGTTCCGGCTGCACCTGCTGGCAGAACAGGCTGGCGACGTGCTGGCCGGCAGGTGCAAGCGTGTCGTCCAGGGTCGACGGGATCAGCATCTCCACGATCGGCTCCCTGGACCAGCCGTGGGCACGCGCATCCAGATAGGCGCGGTCCATGTAATCCAGGTCCGGGGCCAGGATGATGCCGGCGGTGAGGTGGTCGCCTTCGCCCGGCAGCGCGGTGAAATCCGGCAGCCGCGACAGGGCCACGTTCATGCGCAGGGTGCCCGAACCGCAGCGCCAGTGGGCCATGCGCTCGCGGGTCGGCGCCGGCACCGCCTCGGGCTTCATCAGCCGCTCGTACAGCAGCTTGGGATTGACGTTGGCGACCACCGCCCGCGCGCGCAGGGTTTCCCCGGATTCGGTGAGCACGCCGACCGCGCGCGGCTTGCCGGCGACGTTTTCCACCAGCACTTCGCGCACTCCCGCACCGGTGCGGATTTCCACGCCTGCGGCGACCGCAGCCTTGGCCATGGCCTGGGTGATCGCGCCCATGCCGCCGATCGCATGGCCCCAGGCGCCCTTGACCCCGTTGACCTCGCCGAACACGTGGTGCAACAGCACGTAGGCCGAGCCGGGCGTGTACGGGCTGGCGTAGTTGCCGACGATGCCGTCGAAGCCGAGCACCGCCTTGATCGGGGTGCTCTCGAACCAGCGGTCCAGGTATTCGCCGGCCGACACGGTGAACAGGTCCAGCAGCTCCTGGCGCAGGGTTTCGTCCAGCCCATGCAGTTGTTTGCCCAGGCGCCCGGCGCGCATCAGTTCGGGCAAGGCCTTCCACCAGCCGCCGTCGGTGACGTTGGGCGGCGGCTGCAGGGCCAGCGCGCGCAGCACGTCGGCGATCGCATCCAGGCGGCGTTCGTACTCGGGCAGGCGCGCGGCGTCACGGGCCGAGAACTTGGCGACCTGCGCGGCGGTCTCGCCGCCGCCGGTGAGCAGGTACTGGCCGTCGGGCAGCGGCAGGAAGTTGCTGCGTTTGCGCTGCACGATCCGCAGCCCGTGCGCGTGCAGGTCCAGGTCGGCGATGACCCGGGG
>SEHC01000185.1 GCA_004173415.1 Lysobacteraceae bacterium | reverse complement strand
GAAGCGGACGATGTCCTCCACGGTCAGGAAGAAGGCTTCGTATTCCTTCACCGCGATCAGCGCCAGCTCCTTCTCGATCTGCTGCGCGATGTGCGGCGGCGCGCCTTGCGGCCAGCGCTTGCGCATGCCGGCCTCGGTCAATGCGCGCAGGTGGCTGGACGGCGTGTGTCCTTCCGGGACCAGCTCGGCCGGGTAGCGGTAACGGATCTGATCCATGGTGAAGTGGCAGCGCCTCGCCAGCGCCACTGCGGCCTGCAGCAGCGCATGCGGATAGATGTTGCCCAGCGCCCGCCGGGTGCGCAGGTGGCGCTCGCCGTTGCGGAACAGATGCTGGCCGCACTCGGCCAGCGGCAGCCCGTGGCGGATCGCGGTCATCGTGTCCTGCAGCCTGCGCTGGCGGCGCAGGTCCATGTGCACGTCGCCCGCGGCCACCGGCTGCAGCCGCAGTTCCAGCGCCAGCGCCAGCAACTCGTCCAGGCGCGCGGCGTCGTCACGTTCGCGATGCAGCTCCACGGCCAGGAAGGCGCGGGCGGCGAATACTTCCCGCAGCCAGCGGCCCTGCCCGGCTTCCGGCTGGCGTCCTGGCAGCCACAGGGCGAACACCCCCGGCGGCGTGTTGCGGAACTGCGACTCGATGTCGGCACGGGTGAGCAGGTAACTGCCCTTGCCCGCCGCGCGGCGTGCCTGGGTGATCAATTCGCAGAGCTGGGTATAGCCGGCCAGGGTTTCCACCAGGGCGACCAAGCGCAGGCCGTCCTGCAAGCGGAATTCGCTGCCGACCACCAGCTTCAGGCCGCACTCGCGCGACGCCTCGAAGGCGCGGACGATCCCGGCCAGCGAACATTCGTCGGTGATCGCCAGTGCCTCGTAGCCGCAGGCCTGCGCACGCAGGAACAGTTCCTCCGCGCTGGCCGCGCCGCGCAGGAACGAGAAATCCGACAGGCAATGCAGTTCCGCGTAGGCAGGGAATTCCCCATCGGCAGGCGCCTGGCCCGGCGCGTCGTCATTGGCCGCGATGCGCATGCGCCGGGCCACCTCCAGAGCGCGCGGCGGACGCGCGCCCGGCGTGTCGCGGTCCACGCCATCGATGCCGTCCTGGCTCATGCGAACCATCCGTGCAGCATCCACCGGCCGCGTTCGCCGACCGGCGCGAATGCCCAGGCGCGCTGGCCCTGCGCGGTTTCCAGCACGTAGTAGTCGCGGCGCGCGTCGCCGTCGTCCCACCAGCCGCTTTCCAGGCGCTCCGGGCCGGACACGATGCGCAGGCCCTGGCCACGCAGGGGAACCGGCTGCGGCAGCAGCCAGGCCGGACGCGGGGGCAACGCCGGTTCCAGCATGGGCCGCCCGTCATCGCGGCGCCAGGCGCGTTCCGGGCGCGGATCCCCGGCAGGCGCCACCCGGTACACGGCCTGGTCGCCGAGCCTGGCACGCAGGCGCTCGCGCAGCTGCGGCCAAGGCAATGATTGCTGCGCACGCGCGTCGAACAGGTCGCGCGCCGCCGGCACGAACGGCGGCAGTTCCCGCGCCAGCAGGCGCATCGCGACCACCGGCCTGGGGATGGCGACGCGTTCGAGCCGGTTGCGGGTCAGTTCGAACAGCATCGCCGGTTCGCGTTCGGCGGCGAGCAGGCCCACCTCGACATCGGTGTGCGTGCAGCCCGAATCCCTGCCCTCGTGCTCCAGGCGCAGGATGAAGCGCTGCACGCCGCCGTCGCGGATCGACAGGTAAGTGCACAGGTCGCCGATCAGCCGGCGCAGCGGGAACAGCAGCGGCGGATGGTGTTCGACTTCGTAACCGAGTTCGATGCGGCTGTCGAAATGGTCCGGCGGCGCGTACAACTCCAGCGGATCGTCGGCGTCGCCGTACAGGCGATCGAGATGGGCGAGCAGTTCCACCCCGAAACGCCGGCGCAGGCTGTCGCGCGGCAGCACCCGCAGCGCGCGCAGGTCGCGCACGCCCATGCGGTGCAAGCGTTCGCCGCCGTCGTCGGGCAACACCGCGCGGCGCACCGGCACCCTGTCCAGCAACTCGTGCATCGCCGGTGCGGAAGTGACTGCCAGGCCGTCGCGCAATCCGGCCAGTACCCGCGCCGAGCGCGGGGTCGGCGCCAGGGCGATCCGATGGGCGAAGCCGAGCGCGGTCAGTTCCTCGCGCAGCCGCGCTTCGAAACGCGGCCACGGCCCCAGCAGCCGGAAACTGGCGCGCGCCTCCAGGACCACGCAACCCGGCCACTGCGCGCTGACCAGCGAACTGTGCCGGTAAGCCCAGGCCGCGAGGAAGCGATGCCAGCGCGCTTCGGCCTGCGCGTCGTGGATCACGGTGGCCACGTCGCCGAGCAGCGCGTGCGCCGCGGACAGGCGCATGCCGGGTTTCAGGCCGGCCTGCGCGGCACTGGCGTTCACCGCATGCAGGCTGCGCAGGTGCGCCGGCCCGGTGACCAGGGCCAGCGGTTTTTCAGGATGGGCCAAACGCCGGAGGACGGAGTCCAGCGCCAGCTGCGGCAGCAGTATGCAGGCCCACAACATGCGCTTGGCTCAATGGGTCGCCAGCGCGAACGCGCGCGCAGGCGGCTGCCCGCCGCGGCATTTGCGGACGTGCCAGGCGCCGCTGGCTTGTTCGAGACGCAAGGCCGCGGGCGAAGGATTGGCGAGGTGCTTGCGGTCGCGCAAGGCGAAGCCGAGGCAGTCGCCGCTGTCGGCGGCGACCTGCAGGCGACGCAGGGATTGGGCATCGGCGTGCTGTGGCCAACCGAGCACCGCCGCGCAGGCACCGCTGCGCAGGCATTGCTCGAAGGCCCACAAGGCATCGCGCGGCGCGGCATCGACGATTTCCAGTTGTGCAAGGTCGATACCGCCGGACTGCCAGGCCGGTGCGTAGGGAACATAGGGTGGCGCCACCAGCACCACCGTCTGTCCGGCGCGGGTCATGTGCGCGAGCGAGGGGAACAGCAATTCCAGTTCGCCCACGCCATCGGCGGGCAGCAGCAGTTCGGTCAGCGCGCGGCGCGGCCAGCCGCCCTGCGGCAGCAGCGCGTCGAGCTCGGCATGGCCAGTGGGTTCACCCTCGGCGCCGGTCTTCGCGCTGCGCCCGGCCCGCCACAGGGTCTGCGCGGCGAACAGGGTATCCAGGGCGACGACCGCGCCCATCAGCCCTGGCGTACCAGTCCGCAGTACACGCCCTCGATGGCGAAGTCCTGGTGCGGTTCGACCACGATCGGCGCATGCGAGGGATTGCGCGGCAGCAGGCGGATGTTCCTGCGCCCGCGTTCGAAACGCTTGATGGTGACCTCGCCGTCCACCCGCGCCACCACCACCTGTCCGTTGCGCGCCTCTGAAGTGCGATGTACGCCTACCAGGTCGCCGTCGAGGATGCCGTCGTCGACCATCGAGTCGCCCTGCACTTTAAGCAGGTAGTCGGGGGTGAGGGAGAACAGGGTCCGATCCAGCCAGACCTGCTGGTCCAGGCCGATGTCCGCGCCGATGGGCGAGCCTGCCGCCACCCGGCCCAGTACCGGCAGCGACACCATCTGGTCCCGCCCGCGCCCGCCGACCATGCGGATGCCGCGCTTCTGGTTTGGCTCGAGTTCGATCAGGCCATCGGCGACCAGGGCCTGGACGTGTTTCTGGGCGGCATTGCGCGAGGCGAAGCCGAATTCGGCGGCGATCTCGGCCAAGCTGGGCGCCCGACCCTCGCCTTCCACCCGCTTGCGCAGGAAGGCCAGTACCGCGGCGCGTTTGGGAGGCAGGGTGTCCATAGGTGTACATTTGTACACCTAATCGTCGCAAACCGCGAGACCCGCATTGCGGCTTGCGGCTGGAACCGACGCGACGGCATCGACAGCCTCCAGTGGGAGTCCCTTCCAGGCGTCAGGACGGCGCCCGGTGGTTTCCACGCCGGGACCCGCCAACGAGGAACCGTGGCCCCTCCGGGGTTATCCCGACTTGCTCCTGGCCGCCTTCTTCGCCGCTGCCTTGGCCGGCGTCTTCGCCGTGGATTTCTTCGCCGCCTTCGCCGGCCCACCGGCCTTGGCCGCCTTGGTCGCCTTGGCGGTTTTCTCCGCAGGCGTGCGCTTCTTGCTCTCCAGGCTCTTCTGCAGCAGGGACATGAAGTCGACCACGTTGGTGGTCTCCTCGTCCGCACCGGCACTCGATTCGACCACCTCGGCGAGGTTGCCCTTCGACTTGACCCGCTTCTGGATGATGGCCTGCAGGCGCTCGCGGAACTCGTCGTGGTATCCGTCGGGCGACCATTTCCCCGACATCGAGGAGATCAACTGCTTGGCCATCTCCATTTCCTTCGGGGTGATGCGGTAGGCCGATGCCTTGCCGGTGGGCAGCTTGTAGTCGTTCGGATCCACCAGTTCCTGCGGATAGCGCAGCAGCATCAGCACCAGCGCATCGCCTTCGGGCATCACAGCGCACAGGTATTCGCGGGTACGGATCACCACCCGCGCGATGCCGATCTTCTTGCTGGACCTGAGCGTCTCGCGCAGCAGCACGTAGCCCTTCTCCGCTTTCTTCCCCGGGACCAGGATGTAGGGCTTCTCGTAGTAACGCAGGTCGATGCTGCCCACGTCCACGAAGGCCTCCACCTCCACCGACTCATGGCTTTCCGGCGCGGCCGAGGCGATGTCCTCCTTCTCCACGGTCACGTAGTTGCCCTTGGAATATTCGAATGCCTTGACGATGTCCTTCCACGGCACTTCCTCGCCGGTTTCGGCATTGACCCGCTCGAAGCGGATCGGATTCTTGTCGCGCGAATCCAGCATGCGGAAATGCAGGTCGACCTTGCGCTCGCCCGACATCAGCGAGACAGGGACATTGAGCAGTCCGAAGGACAGGGTGCCGGTCCAGATGGGTCGTGC
>SEHC01000184.1 GCA_004173415.1 Lysobacteraceae bacterium | reverse complement strand
TGCTGGACAGCGCGCGCATGACCTGGCGGGCCAAGCTGCACCTGCACCTGCTGCTCGATCTTTTCAGCCAGGCGCGCGAGAAGGCCGAAGCCGAGGCCATCGCCATCTTCGGCGACAACCTCAAAGACCTGCTGCTGGCCGCGCCGGCCGGTGCGCGCACGGTCCTGGGCCTGGACCCGGGCATCCGCACCGGTTGCAAGATCGCGGTGGTCGATGCGACCGGCAAGGTCGTGGCCACCGACACCATCTACCCGCACGAACCGCGCAGGCAGTGGGACCAGTCGCTGCACGTCCTGCACCGCCTCTGCACCCAGCACGGGGTCGAACTGATCGCCATCGGCAACGGTACCGCCAGCCGCGAAACCGACAAGCTCGCCGCCGACCTGATCCGGCAGCATCCGCAGATGAAGCTGCAGAAGATCGTGGTCAGCGAGGCCGGCGCTTCGGTGTATTCGGCATCCGAGCTGGCGGCCGGCGCCTGCAGGATCCGCTGGCCGAACTGGTGAAGATCGAACCCAAGGCGATCGGCGTCGGCCAGTACCAGCATGACGTGGATCCCTACCGCATGGCGCGGGCCCTGGAGGCGCGCGTGGAGGACTGCGTGAACGCGGTCGGCGTGCACGTGAACACCGCGTCGGCGGCATTGCTGGCGCGCGTCTCCGGGCTGTCGGCGTCGGTCGCCGAGAACATCGTCCTGCACCGCGACCAGCATGGCCCGTTCAAGCGCCGCAGGGAGCTGCTGAAGGTACCGCGCCTGGGCGAGAAGACCTTCGAACAGTGCGCCGGTTTCCTGCGCATCGCCGATGGCGACGAGCCGCTGGATGCCTCTTCGGTGCATCCGGAAGCCTACCCGGTGGTCGAACGCATCGTCGGCGGCAGCGGCCGCGCGGTGAAGCAGCTGATCGGCGACAGCGCCTACCTGCGCGGGCTCAAGCCGGAGGCCTTCACCGACGAAAAATTCGGCGTACCCACCGTGCGCGATATCCTCAGGGAAAAGGACCTGCAGGTCGGCATGATCCTGGAAGGCGTGGTCAGCAACGTCGCCGCCTTCGGCGCCTTCGTCGACATCGGCGTGCACCAGGACGGCCTGGTCCATATCTCCGCCCTGTCCGATACCTACGTCAAAGACCCGCGCGAGGTGGTCAAGGCCGGCGACATCGTCAAGGTACGGGTGCTGGAAGTGGACATCCCGCGCAAACGCATCGCGTTGACGCGGCGGCTGGAGGATGTACCGGCGCCGAAGCCGTTGCGCAGCGAATCGCGAGACCCGGGGCCGTCGCGGGGCAACAGGCCACCGCGCTCCGGCAGCGCGGCGCCCGCGGCGACGAAAGCCGGACCACCGGCAGACAATGCGCTGGCCGCTGCATTCGCACGTGCGAAACAAACTCCCTGACGAGGGGCGGGCCGGGCGGTCAAACGCGCGCCAGTGCTTGCAGGAGCGTCGCGATTCGCGAAGCCGACTCGCGCCCGGGCGATGGGAGCTTGGCGACTCGCGTCGCGCCTGCAGAATCCCGGATCCTGAATCAGGCCACCCGGCTGCGGCGTGCGCGTGCCAGGTGCACCAGCAGCAGCGAGATCGCCGCCGGGGTCATGCCGGGGATGCGCTGGGCCTGGCCCACGGTCTGCGGCTGCACCCGCTCGAGCTTCTGCAGCACCTCGAATGAAAGCCCGCGCACCCCGGCATAGTCGAAATCGCCGGGAATCGCGGTGTCCTCGTTGCGCTGCTGGCGCTCGATCTCTTCTCGCTGGCGATCCAGGTAGCCCGCGTACTTGACCCCGATCTCGACCTGCTCGGCGACCTTGGCATCGTCCACGCCCGGCCCGATCGACGGTACCGAGACCAGCTTGGCGTAGTCCAGTTCCGGGCGCTTGATCATGTCCAGCACACTGGTCTCGCGGCTGACCGCAATGCCCAGGGTTGCTTCCACTTCGCGGCCCAGCGCGTTGCCGGGCGTGACCCAGACCGCGCGCAGGCGTTCGTTCTCGCGGGCGATCGCCTCGCGCTTGCTGGCGAATTTCTCCCAGCGTGCTTCATCCACCAGGCCCAGGTCGCGCCCGGCCTCGGTCAGGCGCAGGTCCGCGTTGTCCTCGCGCAGCTGCAGCCGGTATTCGGCGCGGCTGGTGAACATGCGGTAGGGCTCCTTGGTGCCATGGGTGATCAGGTCGTCGATCAGCACGCCGATGTAGGCCTCGTCGCGGCGCGGGCACCACGCTTCCTTCTGCTGCACCCGCCGGGCCGCGTTGAGGCCGGCGATGAGTCCCTGCGCGGCTGCTTCCTCGTAGCCGGTGGTGCCATTGATCTGGCCGGCGAAGAAGAGCCCGGCCACCGCCTTGGTTTCCAGCGAGGACTTCAGCCCGCGCGGATCGAAGAAGTCGTATTCGATCGCATAGCCGGGACGGGTGAGGTGCGCCTGCTCCATGCCGCGGATGCTGCGCACCAGTTCCAGCTGCACGTCGAAGGGCAGCGAGGTGGAAATGCCGTTGGGATAGATCTCGGTGACGTCCAGGCCTTCGGGTTCGACGAAGATCTGGTGGCTGGCCTTCTCGGCGAAGCGCACCACCTTGTCCTCGATCGAAGGGCAGTAACGCGGGCCGATGCCCTCGATCTGGCCGCTGTACAACGGCGAGCGATGCAGGGCGTTGCGGATGATTTCGTGGGTGCGTTCGCTGGTATGGGTGATGAAGCACGACACCTGGCGCGGGTGCTGCGATGCGTCGCCGAGGAACGACATCACCGGCAGCGGCTGGTCGCCGGGCTGTTCCTCCATCACCGAGTAATCCAGTGAACGCCCATCGATGCGCGGCGGCGTGCCGGTCTTGAGCCGGTCGACCACGAACAAGCCCTCGCGCAACTTCTGCGCGAGCGCGGTGGCGGGCGGGTCGCCGGCGCGGCCGGCCGCATATTGGGTTTCCCCGACGTGGATCTTGCCGGCCAGGAAGGTGCCGGCGGTCAGCACCACCGAGGTGGCGTCGAAACGCAGGCCGGTCTGGGTGATGGCGCCACGCACCTGATGCTTGTCGATGACCAGGTCGTCGACCGCCGCCTGGAAGATGGTGAGGTTGGGCTGGGCTTCGACGATGCGACGGATCGCACTGCGATACAGGGAGCGGTCGGCCTGGCAGCGGGTGGCCCGCACCGCGGGGCCCTTGGAGGCATTGAGCGTGCGCCACTGGATGCCGGCCAGGTCGGCGGCCTGGGCCATGACCCCGCCGAGCGCATCGATCTCCTTGACCAGATGGCCCTTGCCGATGCCACCGATGGCCGGGTTGCAGCTCATGGCGCCGACTGTCTCGACGTTGTGGGTCAGCAACAGGGTGCGTGCGCCGGTCCGGGCCGAGGCCAGGGCGGCCTCGGTGCCGGCGTGGCCGCCGCCGATGACCAGGACATCGTAATGATGGAAGGAAGCGTTCATGGGGTCAGTTTGGCACCGCCCCGCCCGCTGCAGAAGTGCCGGTCCACGGGGTCAGGAAAAAGTTGGCACGGTTTCTGCAATATCCCCATGCACCCGTCGTGGCAAGCGACCAGGGGCGCAGGCTGGCAATTGGAACAGGGGCCCGCCCGGCAGGGCCGGAACAGGGGGGATCCAGATTTCCCCACCGGACGTCGACATGGACGCTTGTCATTCCAATCACGTCAATAAGCGACGCAACCGGTCAACTGACAAGCGCAGCCTGCAGAGGAGAGGGGACCGGCAAAGCGTCAGTTCTCGTCTGTCCTGGAACGCTCGCGAGTGGACGGTCGCGAAACCGGTGCGGCGCGCTCGACCCGGGCAGGGCTGGGGCGCTCGACCCGAGGGGCGCTGGGCTGGACCTGGCGCGGCGACGTCGTCGGTTCCTGGCCCTGCGGCCGTTGCCTGACCCCCGGATTGCTTATGGCGGGCCGGGCAGAACCCGCAGGCGGCAGCTGGCTGGGGGCCGGCACCCGGCTGCGCGGCGGGATCATCACCTGGCCGGTCTCCCGGTACCGGCCACTCGACGGATCGCGTGAGGCCGGGGCCCGGTCGGTGCCCGGGTGCTCGGGGCGCGGCGGGCGAGGGTGATGCGGACGATGCGGGTAATACGGGTAGTAGCCGCCGTAGCCGTAATAGGGGTTGTAGTAGCCCCCGTAGCCGTAGCCATAACCGCCGTAGCCGCCATAGCCATAGGATGGATAGCCGTAGCCATCGTAGTAGGGCCCATAGGAGGACGCCGCGCGGCCATAGTAGTAACCACCCGGCGCACTGCCCCCGGCGTAGTCGTAGGTAGCGCACCCTCCCAGCGCGGCAGCGGCGAGGAGCGTGGTCAGCAAACGCAACTTGTTCATGGCGGAACCCCCGGTTTCGAAGTCCAGCATCGGCCTGCCGCATTGAATCAGCGCTTAATTCGACGGCCAGGCGACAACGCCCGATGCGGGTCGCTGCCAACCCCGTGACCCCTGCCATCGTCGGCCGGCGTAGATGAATACGTTAATCTTCATCCATGCCTGCTCCCCTGCCTGAATTCGACGACGTCCTTGCGGCGGCGGCCCGCATCGCGCCCCATGCCCGGGTCACCCCCGTGTTGCGCTCGACCTCGCTCGACGCCCTGGCCGGCGCCGAGCTCCACCTCAAGGCCGAGCACCTGCAACGCAGCGGCGCGTTCAAGTTCCGCGGGGCCTGCAACGCGGTCTGGTCGCTGGGGGCCGAGGAGGCAGCGACCGGAGTGGTCACCCACTCCTCCGGCAACCATGGCGCCGCCCTGGCCCTGGCGGCCCGCACCCGCGGCATTGCCTGCCACGTGGTGGTTCCCGAGGGCGCGGTGGCCAGCAAACTGGCGGCCATCTCCCGCTATGGCGGCGTCCTGCACCGTTGCGCGGCCTCGATCGACGCGCGCGAACAGGCCTGCGCGGAACTGCAACGCCAGACCGGGGCGCTGCTGGTCCATCCCTATGCCGATCCGCGGGTGATCGCCGGCCAGGGCACCGCCGCCATGGAACTGCTCAACGCGGTCGCAGCGCTGGACCTGCTGGTCGTGCCGGTGGGCGGCGGCGGGCTGGCTGCGGGCACCGCCATCGCCGCGGCGGCGCTGGCGCCGGCCTGCAAGGTGCTGCTGGCCGAGCCCGAGGGCGCCGCCGACACCTGCCGTTCGCTCGCCGCCGGCGAGCGCCGCATCGACTTCATCCCCGACACGGTCTGCGATGGCCTGCGTGGAAGCTTGGGCGCGCCCAATTTCGCCCTGCTCAGCAAGCACGCGGTCGAGGTGCTGACCGTCGCCGACCGCCATACCGTCGAAGCCATGCGCCTGCTCTGGCAGACCACCAAGCAGGTGGTCGAACCGTCTTCGGCCGTTGCCCTGGCGGCCATCCTCCAGCATCCGGCGCGCTTTGCGGGGCTGCGCGTCGGCGTGATCGTGTCCGGCGGCAACCTCGACCTGGATGCGCTGCCATGGTGAAGCCATGAGTACGCGCCGCAGGCAGCGACGGCGCGGCGTGTTCGGCTGGACCTGGCGGCTGATGCTGCTGGCCGTGGTGTGGCTGCTGGGCGTGGCCGCCTACATCGTCTGGATTGGCGAACGCGACCAGGCCGCGCCCGCCGACGTGATCATCGTGCTCGGCGCGGCGGCCTACGACGCGCGTCCTTCGCCGGTGTTCGAGGAACGCATCCGCCACGGCATAGACCTGTACAAGCGCGGCCTGTCCAGGCACCTGATCTTCACCGGCGGCTTCGGCAGGGGCGCGCGCTTCTCCGAATCGCAGGTCGCGCAACGCTATGCCCTGCGGCACGGCGTGCCGGCCGAGGCTATCCTGATCGAGACCGATTCGCGCACCACCCTGCAGAACCTGCAGCAGGCCAAGGCGCTGATGCGTGCGCGCAACTTCAAGCGCGCGCTGATCGTCAGCGACCCGCTGCACATGGCCCGGGCGCTGCGCCTGGCGCGGGCGCTGGACATCGACGCGCTCGGCTCGTCCACGCCGACCAGCCGCTTCCGCAGCTTCGAGACGCGCAAGCGCTTCCTGCTGCAGGAGGTCTACTTCTTCCATCGCGACCTGCTGCTGGAATCGCGTTGACCCATACGCCGGCGGCCGCCGGCGCTATGATCGCTGGCCGCACACGCCGACAGGGACCCCCGCCCATGAAGATCGATGGCAACCGCAAGCAGGACCGGGCCACCGAACTGGTCCTGACCTACTACGCCGCTTTCAACCGCCGCGACTGGGACGCCATGCTCGCGCTGCTGGCCGAGGATGTGGCCCATGACCTGAACCAGGGCGGCCGCGAGATCGGTCGCGAGGCCTTCGCCGCCTTCCTGGCGCGCATGGATGCGAGCTATCGCGAGCAACTGCGGCAGGTGGTCGTGCTTGCGACCATCGACGGCGATCGCGCCGCGGCCGAGTACGTGGTCCATGGCCAGTACCACCACACCGACAGCGGGCTGCCGGCGGCCAATGGCCAGGAATACGTGCTGTCCGGCGGCGCGTTCTTCGAGATCCGCGAGGACCGCATCGCCCGGGTCACCAACTACTACAACCTGCAGGACTGGATCGCCCAGGTTTCGGCCTGACGCGCCCAGCGGCCGAGGCTTACTCGCGCCGCCGGATCCTGATCGAGGACAGCGGCACCGCCGCCACTTCCTCGCCCTGCCCGCGGATCGGCGCGCCGGGCGGCGGCGCCCAGGCGTGGGCATAGATCACTTCCCAGGTGCTGGGCAAGCGGCCATCGGCGCGGCGCAAGGGTTCGTAGGCGGCGCTGGCGGCGGCGAAACGGGCGCGTCCGGTCAGGGTGTGGCGACGCGACTGAAGCGCATTGGTCGCACCCATGGCGCGCAACTCGCGCATCAGCGCGGTCAGGTCCGGATAGGTCAGGTCGAAACGGTCGCGGTCCAGCACCGGGTCGCGGAAGCCTGCGATCACCAGCGCATCGCCGAACTGGGCGATCGGCGGAAAACGGCTCACGTGCGGCACCGAGTCGGCCTGGGCGAAGGCCTCACGCAGCTCGATGAGGGTCTCCGGCCCGAACGTCGAGCACAGCAGCAAACCGCCCGGCTTGAGTACGCGGCGGAAGCCGGCGAACACCGCGGGCAGGTCATCGACCCATTGCAGGCACAGGTTGCTGAAGAGCACGTCGACGCTGCCTGCTGCGATCGGCAATTCACGCGCATCGGCGCACACGCGGGCGAACGGCTTCCACCAGCCGGCCTGCTTGCGCGCCTGGCGCAGCATCGGCAGGGCCATGTCGATCGCCACCACCTGCGCGCGCGGCCAACGCTTGCGCAGCGCAGCGGCCGCATGCGCAGGGCCGCTGCCGACATCCAGCAGCACCTGCGGCTGGCGCTCGCCCAGGTAGTCCAGCGACTCGAGCAGGCGCTTCTCCACTTCGTGCTGCAGCGCCGCGGCTGCGTCGTAGCTGGCGGCCGAGCGGGAGAAGGCGCGGCGGATCTGGCGGTGGTCGAACGGGGTGTTCATCGGTGGCTGATTGTAGAAGCGGGGCCAGCGGCGCGGACGGATGGCGGGCGGCTCATGCGTCGGGAGGCAGGGCATCGAGGAAAGCGCCGACCTCCGCCGCGACCAGGTCGGCGTGGCCCAGGAACGGCGCGTGGCCACCCCCGGCGATGTCGACCCAGCGCGCGCGCGCGGACAGCGAAGCGGCCTCGCGCATGGCCGCATGCGGCACCAGGCGGTCGCGATGGCCCGAAATCCACAGGCTGGACACCGCCAGCGATGGCAGCAGCGTGCGCAGGTCGGTCCGTTCCAGCAGGGCCAGGCCCTGCTGCAACGCCCATGGGGCCGGCTCGCCGCGCGCGTACAGGGCCTCCTTCAGCGTGCGCAATTCGCTGCGCGCGTGCTCGGATCCGATCGTGTCCAGGGCCAGGAAGCGCTCCAGGGTGCCGCGATAGTCCTGGCTCAGGTCGTTGCCGAACTGCTCGAACACGGCCACGTCCACCGCGTGCGGCCAGTCGTCGGCGCGCACGAAACGCGGGGTCGCGGCCACCTGGACCAGCGCCCGCACCCGCGCCGACGTGGCCGCCGCCTGCAGCGCGAACAGCCCGCCCAGCGACCATCCCAGCCACGCCGCCGGCGGCGTGCGCTGGAGGATTTCCTCGACGCAGTCCTGCAGGGCCAGGGGCGCCTGGTGCTCGCGGCTATGCCCATGCCCGGGCAGGTCGACCAGGTGCAGCTGGAAGCGGCCGGACAGGCGCGACACCAGCGGCGCGAACACGCCCCCATGCAGGCCCCAGCCATGCACCAGCACCAGCGGTGGGCCGGCGCCCACGACTTCCACCTGCAGGCCCACCGGTCAGGCCGCGCCGCGTACGCGCTGGAGGGTGTCGCGCGAGCGCGCCAGGGCTTCGACCAGCGCATCCACTTCCGTGGCCAGGTGCAGCGCCGACAGGGTGACGCGCAACCGCGCCTTGCCCTCGGGCACCGTCGGTGGACGGATCGCGGTGACCAGGTAGCCGGCGCTTTCCAGCGC
>SEHC01000183.1 GCA_004173415.1 Lysobacteraceae bacterium | reverse complement strand
TCGGCCTGGTCGGCGGCCTGTTCCCGGCCCTGCGTGCCGCGCGACTGCCGGTGACCGCGGCACTGCGCGCGAGCTGATCTCGCAGGAGTCGGCGTCGCTAACGGACTGGATCGAGAAGGGCCTCGTTGATGGCCTTCTCGTCTGCGGGTGTATCCAGATCCAATCAGCACGTGGGCGAGGACAAGCTGGTGCTGTGGGCTGGAACCCGGGCCTTGGGCGCGCGCCGGTGCCGGTGCCGCATGACCGTTTCTTCGCGGCCTTCAAGCTGTGGGCCGACGCGGGCGGTCCCTGTCCGTAGGCGCCGCAGCTGCGTCCCCGCTTATTCCAGGCCCTCGGCGACCGGCAGGCATGCCGGCTTGCGCCGCGAACGCCAGACTCCGTCGGCGGCGAAGATCGCCAGGCCCACCCAGATGAAACCGAAGCCGATCGCACGGTCGCGGTCGAACACTTCGTTGAACACCAGCACTCCGATCAGCAACTGCAGCGTCGGCGCGATGTACTGCATGAAACCGACCACGCTGTAGGGCACGCGGCGCACCGCGTAGGAAAACCCGATCAGCGGCAGCGCGGTCAGCACGCCGGCGAACACCAGCAAGGCATCGACCTGCCAGCCCCAGCCACCGGCGAAACCGCCGCTGCCCCGGGTCTCGAACCACAGCAGCGCGGCCAGCGCGGGCAGGAACAGGTACAGGCTCTCGATCGCCAGCCCGGGGACCGAATCCACCACCGCCAGCTTGCGGATGAAGCCATAGAAGCCGAACGAGGCGGCCAGCGACAGCGCGATCCACGGGAAGCTGCCGTAGTTGAAGGTCAGCCAGAGCACGCCCACCGCCGCGACCGCGACCGATACCCACTGGGCCGGCGAGAGGCGTTCGCGCAGCAGCAGCACGCCCAGGACCACGTTGAGCAGCGGGTTGATGAAGTAGCCGAGACTGGTTTCGACCACGTGGCCGGCGTTGACCGCCCAGATGTACAGGCCCCAGTTGAAGGCGATCAGGACCCCGCTGAGGGCCAGCATCGCGGCCACGCGCGGCCGCGCCAGCACCTCGCGCAGCCATTGCAGGCCGCTCTTCCAGCACAGCCAGGCAACCACCAGCAAGGCGCTCCAGACGATCCGGTGCATCACGATCTGCAGCGAGGGCACCGCCTTGAGCAGGTGCCAGTACAACGGCATCAGGCCCCAGATGGCGAAGGAGCCGGCCGCCACCCACAGGCCGCGCCGGTCGAGCACGGCGCTGGTCATCGAGCCTCTTCCGTCGCCGCGCGCGGCGCGCGCGCCTTGCCCAGGGTGATAGCCACCACGCCGAACAGGATCACCCCCATCGCGCCGAGGTCGTGCGTGGTGAAGGTCTCGTTGGCCAGCCACGCGCCGAGCATCACCGCGATCACCGGATTGACGTAGGCATAGCTGCCGGCGAGCGTGGGCCGCACGTGGTGCAGCAGCCAGACGTAGGCGGTGAAGCCGATGATCGAACCGAAGGTCATCAGGTAAACCACCGACAGCGTGCCCTTCAGCGTCGGCATGCCGTGGAAGCTTTCGCCGGTGACCAGGCCGGCGACCAGCATCATCACCCCGCCGGTGATCATCTGCCCGGCCGCGGACATGAATGGCGAGGGCAGGTCGCGACCCTTGCTCCAGATCGAACCGTAAGCCCAGGCAATGGGCGCGATCACCAGCGCGACCAGGCCCCAGGGCGTGGCCGACAGCGTGCTGCCCGCGTTGAGCCACAGCACGCCGACGAAACCGATGCCGATGCCGACCCATTCGAGTCCGCTCGGCCGTTGTCCGCGCAGCAATGCGAACAGGCCCATCCAGAGCGGCGTGGACGCAATGGCGACGGCGGCCAGGCCCGAGGACACCCACTGTTCGGCGATGCTGACCATGCCGTTGCCGAGGCCCATCATCAGCAGGCCCATCAGCGCGAGGTTCTTCCATTGCGCGCGCGTGGGCGCGGCTTCGGCGCGTGCCCGCAACACCGCGTACATCATCGAGCCGGCCAGCAGGAAGCGGCCACCGGCCATCAGCAAGGGCGGGTAGCCGCCTTCCAGCGCGAAGCGGATTCCCAGGTAGGTGGAACCCCAGATCAGGTACACCGCCAGCAGCGCGAGGACGACGAACAGGCCGCGCGCCGGGGCGGCCACGGGGGAAACGGGGGAGGTCATGGGAGATACCCGACGATCGAGGCGCCATTGTAAACCTGCACCCAGCGGGCAGCCGGGTTCGGCGCATTGAAATTCCTTGAACGCCGGCTTGCGCAATGCTCAAGCGTCCTGGTCCGAAGCAGCGGCGCGAACCGTGCAGTCGTGTGGCGGCCGCGGCCACGGATTCGCGACTGCGTCGCTCCTACGCGGCCCGCTCACGCGCCAGCAAGTCCTGCTTCATCGGCAGGCCCCAGCGGTAGCCACCCATCGAACCGTCGCCGCGGATGACCCGATGGCAGGGCACCACCACCGCGACCCGGTTGCCGGCGCAGGCACCGGCCACCGCGCGCGCGGCGCGCGGGGCGCCCAGCGATGCGGCGACCTCGGCATAGCTTCGGGTCTGGCCCGCGGGGATCTTCATCAGGGCATCCCAGACGCGCTTCTGGAACGCGGTGCCCACCAGGTCCAGCGGCAGCTCGGCGCCGGTCCCGGACAGGCGCGCCGCCACCGCACGCAGGCGCGGGCCGAGGAAGTCGTCGCTGCCCGCTTCCACGCGCTGGATGTCGGCGTTGGGGAATTCCTCGCCAAGCCTGCGCTCCAGCGCCGCCTCGTCTGCGCCCAGTTCTATCGCGCAGATCCCGCGTTCGGTCGCCGCGACCAGCGCCTTGCCCAGGACGGTATCGACCAGGGTCCAATGGATCAGCATCCCGGCGCCACCGGCGCGATAGGCCGCGGGGGTCATGCCGAGCCTGGCCGCACCCTGCTCATAGACCCGCGACGGCGACCCGTAGCCGGCGTCGTATAACGCAGCGCTGACTTCATTGCCGGCGCGCAACCCCGACTTCAGCGCATCGAGCTTGCGCTGGGCCAGGTATCCGGCCGGGCTGATGCCATAGCGCGCCTGGAAACTGCGCTGCAGGTGAGAGGGACTCAAGCCGACGGCGGCGGCCAGTTCCTGCAACCCGGGCTCGCCGCCATCGAGGAGGCCACGCGCGCGTTCGAGCTTGTCATGGTTTCTCATGGCGGAAAGCGTAGCGGGCGCACTGGGCGCCCGCTATCCGATTCTTGCTGGATGCGCCTTCCCGTGGGGGAAGGCGGTTTGCGTCAGTCGGCCCAGCTGCCGGGCATGGTCGATTCGGGCAGGACCCGGGCCGACAGGCTGCGGTCCTGGCCCAGCACCGCGATCGCGTCGGCCAGGATCGCGGCCGACTCACGCAACAGCGGGTCCGGGCGCTTGTCGGCGAGCTTCTCGCGGGCGGCGTCCTTGACGATGTCGCGCTCGTTGGCGCCCAGGCCGTCGTCGGCGGCGTCATCGGCCAACGGGTCCAGGGCCAGCCCCAGCGCCTTGCGTTCGACCTGGCGCTGCTTGCGCTGGGTCTCCTGCTTGTCCCGCTCGGCGCGGCGCTCGGCCTCGTTGAGCGAAACGTACTTCTTGGCCGCTTCGGCACGGAAGTCGCTGACGTCCTGCGACCACCACTGGAATTCCTTGTCGCTGGCCACGCGCGAGGCGTGCAGGGCTTCCAGGCGCGGCAGCAGCGGGGCGAAGTTGCCGTACTGGGTGTGCGGGACCGCCGCGATCCGGGTCCAGGGCAAGGCATTGTCGTAGGTGCTTTCGCCGTATTCGGTGGCGTCGACGCTGACCGGGAAGGCGATGTCCGGGACCACGCCCTTGTGCTGGGTGCTGCCGCCGGCGACGCGGAAGAACTGGGCGATGGTCAGCTTGACCTGGCCGAAGCGCGGGGTCTCGTTGGCCGGCCAGCGGTCCAGGTCGACCATGTTCTGCACGGTGCCCTTGCCGAAGGTGGTCTCGCCGATCACCAGGCCGCGGCCGTAGTCCTGGATGGCGCCGGCGAAGATTTCCGAGGCCGAGGCCGAGCCACGGTTGGTCAGCACCGCAAGCGGCCCGTCCCAGGCCACGCCGGCCTTGCTGTCGGCGTTGACGGTGACCCGGCCACCGGATTCGCGCACCTGCACCACCGGGCCCTTGTCGATGAACAGGCCGGTCAGTTCGACCGCCTCGTCCAGCGAACCGCCGCCGTTGTTGCGCAGGTCCATGACCACGCCATCCACGTTCGCGGCCTTGAACCCGGCCAGCAGCCGGGAGATGTCCCGCGTGGCCGAGGTGTAGTCAGCGGGATTGCGGCGACGGCCCTCGAAATCCTGGTAGAAGGCGGGCAGCTTGACCACGCCGATGCGTCGTTCCGGCGAACCATTGGCGGCGGGCAAGGTGATGGTCTCGGCCTTGGCCGCCTGCTCCTCCAGCTTCACCTTCTGCCGGGTGATGGTGACCTGGGAATGCTTGCCGTCGATGCCGCTTTCGGCCGGGATGTATTCCAGCCGCACCTGGGTGTCCTTCTTGCCGCGGATCTGGGCGACGACGTCGTCGATGCGCCAGCCGATCACGTCGGTCATCGGACCGGACTTGCCCTGCCCGACCGCGACGATGCGGTCGCCGGCCTTGAGCTTGCCGTTGAGGTCGGCCGGCCCGCCGGCGATGATCTCGCGGATCACCACCATGTCGTCCTGGCGCTGCAGCTGCGCGCCGATGCCTTCCAGCGACAGCGACATGGCCTGGTTGAAGTTCTCCGCGGTCTTGGGGGTGAAGTAATCGGTGTGCGGTAGCCGTTGAGGAAGGTCTGGAACACGTCCTCGCTCTTCAGCTCGTTGACGCTGCGCTGGTAGGTCGCATAGCGCTTGTCCAGGGTCTTGCGGATCTCGTCCTGCTTCTTGCCGGCCAGCCGCAGCCGCAGCCAGTCGTTCATCACCGACTTCTTCCAGACCTGGTCCAGTTCCTGGCTGCTGGCCGCCCACGGTGACTTCTCGCGGTCGTATTCCCAGCGCTGGTCGCCACTGAAGTCGAAATCCTGCTTGAGCAGCGCACGCGCATAGGCCACGCGCTCGCCGACCCGCTGCCGGTACACGGCAAAGATGTCGTAGGCCGGTTCCAGCTCGCCGCTGCGGATCGCATCGTCCAGCCGGGTCTCGTAGGGCCTGAACTTCTCGATGTCGGCGGCGGTGAAGTACTGCTTGTTGCCGTCCAGCGACTCGAGGTAACGCTTGAAGACGTCGCGTGACAGATCGTCGTCCAGCGCGCGCGGGCGGTAGGCATAGCGGCTGTCGGAAAGCAGGCCATAGACCAGCTTCGAAGTGGTGGCCTGGTCGGCGGTGGGTCCGGCGGTGCCAGGCAGCGGCTGGCCATCGGCGCGCGCCAGCAGGGCCAGCGGAGCAGCCAGGGCCAGGGACAGGAGGGCAACGGCGGGACTCTTCAATTTCATTCGTCTACTCGATGGCCAGGGTGGCCGGTGGGAGGCTGCAACGGGCTCTGATCCTGCGACAGTGCCGGAAGTTGCACGACTGTCGCGTGTCCAGCCTAGCCGCGGCACGGCGCGAAAATGTGAATGCTTCGTTCGCGCCAAGGCTGCGGCGGGGGCTGGGTTCAGCCGGCGACGCCGGCCTGCCTGGCCTGCAGGTCGGCATGGTAGGAAGAGCGCACCAGCGGGCCGGAAGCGACGTGGCTGAAGCCGAGGTCGTTGCCGAAGCGTTCGAGCTCGGAGAACTCCTCCGGGGTCCAGTAGCGCAGCACCGGGTGATGGTGCGCGGTGGGCTGCAGGTACTGGCCGATGGTGACCATGTCCACGTCGTGCGCGCGCAGGTCGCGCAGGGTGGCGCGCACCTGGTCCATGGTTTCGCCAAGGCCGAGCATGATTCCCGACTTGGTCGGCAAAGCGGGATGCTGCTGCTTGAACTTTTGCAGCAGGGTCAGTGACCACTGGTAGTCGGCACCGGGACGGACGTTGGGGTACAGGTCGGGCACGGTTTCGATGTTGTGGTTGAACACGTCCGGTGGATTGGCGGCCAGTATCTCCAGGGCCCGGTCCATGCGGCCCTTGCCGCGGAAATCCGGGGTCAGGATCTCGATCCGGGTAGCGGGCGAATGCGCGCGGATGGCGGCGATGCAGTCGACGAAGTGCTGGGCCCCGCCGTCGCGCAGGTCGTCGCGGTCCACCGAGGTGACCACGACGTACTTCAGGCCCATGTCGGCCACGGTCGTGGCCAGGCTGAGTGGTTCACCGGCGTCGGGCGGCTTGGGTCGCCCGTGGGCCACGTCGCAGAACGAGCAGCGCCGGGTGCAGACCTCGCCCAGGATCATGAAGGTGGCGGTGCCGTGGCCGAAGCATTCGTGGATGTTGGGGCAGCTCGCCTCTTCGCAGACCGTGACCAGGCGGTTCTCGCGCAGTTTGGCCTTGAGCCGGGCGACCGAACCATCGCTGGGGATCCGGACCCGGATCCAGGAGGGCTTACGCAGGACGGGCGCGTCCAGGAACTGGACCGGCGAGCGACCGATCTTGTCTCCACCCATCTGCTTGACCCCGGGCTGGAGGGGGGCCGCTTCGGTCGCCGGGTTGGCAGCGGGCGCGGACACTACTTGCAGGGGGATCGCTCGGGATGCGGCAGGGCGCGCGCCAGGGTCGTTGTTCATGCCGTGATTCTAGCCCCTCTGCCGGGACCGGGGCAGGCGCAGCGGGCCTGATGGGCGGAAAACAGCAATCCGCATGTGGTCGCTTGCACGGGCGACCGACCCGCGTTCGCAGGGACGATGCCGGCGACACGCCTTGGGCAGGCCAGCCGCACAAAAAAAAGCCCGCAATGGCCAGGCCAGTTGCGGGCTTGCTCCCTCCCCCACGTCGGGATGCCGGGGCATCGTGAAGATGCCCCGCAACTCTTGCACGCTGCACCGCAAAACAGAACCGGGGGGTTTAGTAGCAGCGCGTCATCGCGTCCGCACGAACAGTCCCTGGCAGCCTTGTGCCGCCTGGGGGCATGCCTTCAGGACCCCGTGCCCGAGGCGCGACCACCGCGTTTCTCGAAGCGCTGCCGGGCTTGCCTGAACAGGGAGCGGTGGCTCAACGACGCGCGGCCGCCTATAAAAGCAGCGCCCCGGACGGCGGCGACCCGGCGCGGATCGCTACGGGTCCGCGCGCTTCCGAATACGCCGATGCCATGCAAAAGAAAACCCCGCATCGCTGCGGGGTTCTCCTGTACTTCGGGTCGGTCGACCGGCAGGCGCGGATCAGAAATCCATGCCGCCCATGCCGCCCATGCCGCCGCCCATTCCACCGCCGCCGCCGGCCGGCTCTTCCTTCTTGGGCGCTTCGGCCACCATCGCTTCGGTGGTGATCATCAGGCCGGCGATCGAGGCCGCGTTCTGCAGGGCAGAACGGGTGACCTTGGTCGGGTCCAGGATGCCGAACGCGATCATGTCGCC
>SEHC01000182.1 GCA_004173415.1 Lysobacteraceae bacterium | reverse complement strand
CCTTGCCGCGCCCCGGGCTGCGGACTCGGCAACAGGGGAAAACATATGTCGTATCAGTCGCGCAACGCCGCAGGGCGAGGCCTGTCCGTCCGTTCGCTGGTTTCCACGGCGCTGGCCGCAATGCGCCGCGCACCGCGTACGCTGCCGCTGCTGGCCGCGGGCCTGCTCGGGATGATGGCCGGGGCGGCGCCGGCCGCCGCCCAGCAGCCGGTGATGACCATCACCGAGGCGATTCCCTCTACCTACTCCGGTCCGGGCGAACTGATCACCTTCCACGTCACCCTGGGCGGGTCCAATGCGGTCACCAATACGGTGGAGCTGACCCGGATCGCCTATGGCACCGTCGGCCCGATCAGTTGCGTCGGCCTGCCGCTGGAGCCGCTGGAGAGCACCACCTGCAGCTTCAGCTACGTCACCCAGCCGATGGACGTGTTCGGGCTGAACCAGTCCGGCACCTTCAAGGTCACCACGCTCGGCGCGCCGCGGACACGGAACATCGCCAACAGCTTCCTTGTGCCTTACGTTCCCGTGCCGCCAACTGCCTCGATCGTGGCGAACACGGCCAGTGTCACCGAAGACGGCGCCCAGAACCTCAGCTACACCGTCACCCTCAGCGATCCGGCCGCTGCACCGATCCGCGTGTATTTCTCGCTGGGCGGCAGTGCCAACAGCGCCGACTACACCGCGTCGGCCAATCCACTGGTCATCGCCACCGGCGGCACCACCGGCACGATCACCATCGATCCCACCGCCGACACGAACGTTGAGGCGGACGAGACGGTGACCGTCAGCCTGGTGGCTGGCAGCGGCTATACCCTTGGCGCTCCGACCAGCGCCACCGGCACCATCACCAACGACGACCTGCCCAGCCTGTCGATCAACGACGTGAGCGTGACCGAAGGCAACGCCGGCACCAGCAGTGCCACCTTCACCATCAGCCTCGGCCAGCCGGCCGGGCCGGGCGGGGTCGGTTTCGACATCGCCACCGCCAATGGCACCGCCACGGCAGGCGCGGACTATGTCGCCACGAGCCTGGTCGCCCAGACCATCCCGGCCGGCAGTTCGAGCTACAGCTTCACCGTGCCGGTCAACGGCGACGCGCTCAACGAGCCGAACGAGACCTTCTTCGTCAACCTCACCAACGTCACCAATGCCGTGGTCGCCGATGGCCAGGGCGTGGGCACGATCGTCAACGACGACGCGCCGCCGGCCTTGTCGATCAACAGCATTTCGGTGGCCGAGGGCAACGCCGGCACCAGCAACGCCACTTTCACCGTGACCCTGAGCGCGGCCAGCGGCCAGGCGGTGACGGTCAATTACGGCACCTCCAACGGCACCGCCGCCGCCGGCAGCGACTACATCGCGGCCTCCGGCACGCTGAGCTTCAGCGCCGGCGCGACCAGCCGCACGCTGACCGTCAGCGTCAATGGCGACACCACCGTCGAAGCCGATGAGACCTTCAACGTCACCTTGGGCGCCGCGGTCAACGCCAGCATCGACACCGCCAGCGGCACCGGCACGATCGTCAACGACGACGTGGTGGTGACGATCACTCCCGCGACCCTGCCCAACCCGACTGCCGGAAGTGCCTACAGCCAGGTGCTGGGCGCAGCGGGCGGTCTCGCGCCCTACACCTTAGCCGTCACCGCCGGCGCCTTGCCGGCCGGCCTCAGCCTGGCCGCCAATGGCACCCTGAGCGGAACGCCGACCGCCGGCGGCACGTTCAATTTCACCGTGACCGCGACCGATGCCAACGGCGTTGCCGGGTCGCGCGCCTACGCCCTGACCGTGAACCAGCCGACGATCACGATCGCGCCGCCGACCGTGCCCGCCGCCGCGGTCGCGGTCGCCTACAGCCTGGGCATCAGCGCCGCGGGCGGCGTCGCGCCGTACTCGTATGCCGTCACCGCCGGCGCCTTGCCGGCCGGCCTCAGCCTGGCCGCCAACGGCACCCTGAGCGGCACGCCGACCGCCGGCGGTACCTTCAATTTCACCGTCCGGGCCACCGACAGCAGCACCGGGGCCGGCCCGTACTCCGGCGCGCGCGCCTACAGCCTGACTGTCAACGCGCCGACGATCACCATCGCGCCGACGACCCTGCCCGCCGCCGCGGTCGCCACCGCCTACAGTCAGGGCATCAGCGCCGCCGGCGGCGTCGCGCCGTACTCGTATGCCGTCATCGCCGGCGCCTTGCCTGCCGGCCTCAGCCTGGCCGCCAACGGCACCCTGAGCGGCACGCCGACCGCCGGGGGCATGTTCAATTTCACCATTGCCGCCACCGACAGCGCCGCCGGCGCGGGCGCCCCGTTCAGCGGCGCGCGCGCGTACGCCCTGGTGGTCGGAGCACCGGCGGTCACCTTGCCGGCGACAACGCTTGCCGATGGCGTGCGCAACACCGCGTACTCGGCCACGATCAACCCGGCCAGCGGTGGCACCGCGCCGTACACCTACGCGATCACCAGCGGCGCCCTGCCGGCCGGCATGACCCTGGCTGCCAACGGCGCGCTCGGGGGCACGCCGACGGCGGCGGGAACGTTCGCCTTCGGCATCACCGCCATCGACAGCAGCACCGGCGCCGGTCCCTACACCGCCAGCCGCACCGACTACTCGCTCACCATCCTCGTGGACGCGCCTGTCGCCAACCCGGTATCGGCCACGGTCGCCTACGGCAGTTCCGACAACCCGCTCACGCTTTCGATCGGCGGTGGCACCCCAACCTCGGTAGCCAGTGCCTCGCCCCCGGCCCACGGCAGCGTCGCAGTGTCGGGCAACAGCCTGACCTATACGCCGGCCACCGGTTATGCCGGCCCCGACAGTTTCAGCTACACCGCCAGCAACAGTGGTGGCACCTCGGCTGCGGCGACGGTCACGATCACGGTGACCAATCCGGTGATCAGCGTGTCCGCCGGTGGATCCCTGTCGGCGGCCGTGGGCAGTGCCTACTCGCAGACCTTCACCTGGAACGGAGGCGCAGCGCCCTACTCGGGCCTGGCAGTCAGCGGACTGCCGGCCGGACTGGCCATCACCGGTACCAGCGCCAACAGCGTGACGGTGGCCGGAACACCGACCGCGGGCGGGTCCTTCACCCTTAACGCGTCGGCCACCGACAGCAGCACCGGCAACGGCCCGTTCACGGTCAGCCAGGCCTTCACCCTCAGCGTGTCCGCGCCCGTGCTGGCGTTGACGCCGGTCGCCGGCGTGCTCACCGCGCCCTACAACGCGGCGTACGCGCTGAACTTTGGCGCCAGTGGTGGCACTGGACCGTACAGCTATTCGCTGGCTGGCGGCAGCCTGCCGACGGGCCTGACCCTGACCAGCGCCGGCCTGCTTTCGGGCACGCCCACCGTGCCGGGCACTTACCCGGTGGCGATCCGCGCGACCGACAGCAGCACCGGCACCGGCGCGCCGTTCTCCGTCATCAACAACTACTCCGTGGCGGTCACCGCACCGGCCATCGTCCTCGACCCGGTCACGCTGCCCGACGGCGACGTCGGCACCGCGTACAGCGCGAGCCTGAGCGCCAGCGGTGGCGCCGCGCCGTACAGCTACTCGCTGCTGAGTGGCGCGCTGCCGGTGGGCGTGAGCTTCAGTTCCGCCGGCCAGTTCTCGGGTACGCCGCGTTCGGATGGCAATTTCAGCCTGACCGTGCGTGCCACCGATGCCAATGGCCAAGCCGGTACCCGCGCCTACACCTTCAGCATCGCCGCGCCGACCCTGGCGATCACGCCGGCGACCCTGCCGGCCGGCACCACCAACATCGCTTACAGCGCGAGCCTGAGCACCAGCGGCGGCATCGCGCCGTACAGCTACTCGCTGGTATCGGGCAGCCTGCCGGTGGGCATCAGCTTCACTTCCGCGGGCGTGTTCGCTGGCACCCCGACCACGGCCGGCAGCTACGCCACCACCGTGCGCAGCACCGATGACGCCGGCTACAGCGTCGACGTCGCCTATACGCTCGCGATCGATGCGCCCACCATCAGCATCGATCCGGCCACGCTGCCCGACGGAGACGTCGGCACGCCCTACAGCGCGAGCTTGAACGCCAGTGGTGGCGCGGCGCCCTACAGCTACTCGTTGCTGAGTGGCGCACTGCCGGTGGGCATGAGCTTCAGTTCCGCCGGCCAGTTCGCGGGCACGCCGCGTTCGGATGGCAGCTTCAGCCTGACCATCCGTGCCACCGATGCCAACGGCAACAGCGGCAGCCAGGCCTACACTTTCAACATCGCCGCGCCGACCCTGGCGATCACCCCGGCCACGCTGCCGGCCGGCACCACCAACATCGCCTACAGCGCGAGCCTGGCCACCAGCGGCGGCATTGCGCCGTACCGCTACTCGCTCGTGTCGGGCAGCCTGCCGGTGGGGGTGAGCTTCACTTCGGCGGGCGTGTTCAGCGGCACGCCGACCACGGCCGGCAGCTACACCACCACCGTGCGCAGCACCGATGACGCCGGCTACAGCGTCGACACCGTCTACACGCTCGCAATCGATGCACCCACCATCAGCATCGATCCGGCGACTCTGGATGCGGCGATCGTGGGTGATGCCTATACGGTGGTGCTGGCCGCCAATGGCGGCGCCGCCCCGTATGCGTTCGCGCTGGAAAGCGGCGCCCTGCCGCCGGGCATCGGCCTGGATGGCGCGGGTGGCTTCAACGGCACGCCAGGCGCGTCCGGTACCTTCAACTTCTCGGTCCGCGCCACCGACAGCAACGGCAACAGCGGGACCCGGGCCTACACGCTGCGGGTGGACCCGCGCACGTTGGTCCTGGCGCCCGCCAGCCTGGCTGCGGCGACCGCAGGCACGGCCTACACGGCGACCTTCAGTGCCAGCGGCGGCATCGCGCCGTACAGCTATGCGCTGGGCAGCGGGGCGTTGCCGGCCGGCCTGGCCCTGGCGGACGGCGT
>SEHC01000648.1 GCA_004173415.1 Lysobacteraceae bacterium | reverse complement strand
GCATGGTGGTCGACGAACTCGCCCAGGACCTTGGCTGATCCCGCGAACTCGACCGAGTCGGTCGGCTTGGTCTTCAGGTCGGGCAGCACCGTCAGCTCCACGGCCCGATGCTCCTGCACCGCTTCGGCATGGGCTTTCTGACCCTCGCGGTCGGCGCGCTCGCGGAACGCCGGATAGAACACCAGTTCTTCCCATTTCGCATGCGGGACGAGCCCTGCCTCGATGTCCGCGAACAACTCGCCGCGCGTCTTCTTCGCCCGGTCGGTCGTGTCTTCCATCTCGGCGAAGAGCTTGCGCAGTTCGTCGTGCTCGGTCTTGAGTGTTTTCAGGATGTCACGCGCCATGGCTGGATTTCCGTCTGGGGGTGGCCAGCATCCGCAAACGGCGTTACCCGCGAGTGATATTTGCAAGGCGGCGTCCTCACGCAGCGAGGACACGCTCCGGCACTGCCCTTGCGGCGCAGCGACGCGCCTGGAAAGTTGCGAACGCCCAGGCGGAACTCACCGGATCACTGGCGACCGTCCAGCGCGGCGGCACGCGGCTCAGCGGGCGGCGGCCTGCAACCGCGCGTCGACGCGCCGGCGCGCGATCCGCAGGACTTCGTGAACATCCTCAAGCGTGGTCCCGGGCAGGTTGTTGAAATCCCGCAACCGGTGTTCGAACTCCCGTCCGGGAACGAGCTCCTGGATGGCGAAGCGCACTTCCTGCAGGGCGACGCGGCGATGGTCGTAACTGCCCAGCACCTCGATGCTTGCCGCCTGCAGTGCGCAGAACAGGCTTCGCCGCCCGGCGGCTTCGTCATCCCTGCACTCGCGGTCGTCCTGGCGGTTCCAGGCCGCCGGGTCGGCCAGCAGCTCCCCGGTACGCGCCAGGATCCGCAGATCCTGCGGGGTGACCGGACGATCGCGCTGCTCGTACTCGGCGGGATCGCCATGCCGGCTCCGGTCCGCCGGCGCGGCCGACGTTGGCGGGGCTTCCGTGGCAATCGCCGCGGGCGCGGA
>SEHC01000181.1 GCA_004173415.1 Lysobacteraceae bacterium | reverse complement strand
ACCGGCCTGCCGACCCGGGCCTCGGTGATGCAGCAACTGGGCGCCCTGCTCGAGCAGAGCGTGCCGGCCGGGCTGTTCTTCATCGAGATCGGCGGCACCCTGGGATTGCGTGAGCGCTACGGCTACGCGATTTTCGAGCAGCTGATGAACGATGCCGGGCGCCAGCTGGCCCGCGCCGCGGCGCCGCACGCCTTGGCCCGGCTCAACGACAACAGCTTCTTGGCCCTGGCCCAGGGCCAGGATGACGCAGCGATGTCGGCCTTCGCCCGCCAGTTGCGCGACCAGCTGGGGCAGCAGGATTTCAGCGTGCGCGACGACGAAATCCTGCGCCTGGCCGGGGCGGTGGGCTATGCGCGCCTGCCGGACAGCTTTTCCGACACCGGCAGCGCCCTGGAGGCCACCGAGCGCGCGGCCCTGCAGGCCCGCCTGCACAGTGACGGCGTGGCCTTGTACGAGCCGCCCCAGGCGCCCGACGAGGAAGCCCGGCTGTCGCTGTCCACCGCCGACCTGGAGCTGGCTTTCCAGCCGATCGTGTCGGTGGCCGGCAGCGAAGTGGCCCAGTACCAGGTCCTGCTGCGGATGCGCCAGGCCGACGGCAGCCTGGTCAGCGCAGCCCAGGCGGTGCCGGCAGCGGAGCTGGCCGGACGCATCGTCGACCTGGACCGGCAGGTGATGGAACGGGTCCTGGACCTGTTGACCCAGTACCAGGCCGAAGGCAGGTCGCTGCGACTGTTCGTTTCGCAGTCCCCGCGCTCGCTGGCGCGCGACTCGGTCGCCGACTGGCTGCTCCAGGAACTGGCCGCCCGCAGTATCGAAGGCACCTCGCTGATCATCGACCTGCGGCTGGACGACGCCCTCATCCACTCGGTCACCCTGCGCCAGTTCTGCAACCGGCTGATGCAGGCCGGCGTCCAGTTCTGCCTCAGCCAGTTCGAGCCCGGGCGCGAAGCCGAGGCGCTGCTGTCGCAGCTGCCGCTGGGCTACCTGCGGGTGGCCGCGCGCTACGCGGCCGCACACAACGACCCCGGCCTGCGCGACCAGCTGCGCGGCATGATCGACATGGCCCACCGGCTCGGCCTGCAGGTGATCGGACAACAGATCGAAGACCCGCAGGCAGCGGCGGCGATGTGGATGGGCGGCGTCGATTTCATCCAGGGGAACCTGGTGCAGGGCGTGGGCAGCGCCCTGGACTTCGACTTCAAGAACGCGGTGCTCTAGCAATGGCCTCGGGGGGGCGGCTGCCGGTGGCGCCCTGGCTGGCTTTGGCAGCGGCATCGGCCACCCTTGCGTTGTTGCTGCCGCCGCTGTTCGGCCTCGCCGGACCGTGGTCGTGGGCCGCGCTGGCAGGCGCCGGCAGCGCCGCGATCGCCTGCCTGGTCGCGGCACTGCAGCTGCGCTCCCTGGCCTCGCGTCATGAAGGCTCCGAGGCCCGCGCGGCCATGGCCGAATCCGAGCGCGACAACCTGCAGCGCGAGCTGCAGCGGCATGACCGCCTCGAGCAGCAACTGCTGCTGGCCAAGCAGGCCGCCGAGTCGGCGGTGCTGGCCAAGGGCGAGTTCCTGGCCACCATGAGCCACGAGATCCGCACCCCGCTCAACGGCATCGTACCGATGCTGGACCTGCTCTCGCGCGCGGCCTTGCCCCCGGACCAGCGCGACATGCTCAACACCGCCAGTGCGTCCTCGCAGCAACTGCTGCGCATCGTCGACGACATCCTCGACTATTCGAAGCTGGAGGCCAACAAGCTGGAGCTGGAGATCACCGGCTTCAACCTGCGCGAGGTGCTGGACGGGGTGATGCAGCTGATGCATCGCCCGGCCGAGAACAAGGGCCTGCGCCTGACCCTGCAGCTGGACCCGGCAGTACGCCTGCCGGTCCGCGGCGACCCGGTGCGCATGCGCCAGGTGCTGAGCAACCTGATCGGCAACGCGGTCAAGTTCACCGAACGCGGCGCGATCAGCGTGAGCGTGCGCCGACTGGGCGAGACCGCGGCCCAGCACCTGCTGCGCTTCGAGGTGCGCGACACCGGCATCGGCATCGACGCCGAAGCGCAGGGCCGCCTGTTCAATTCCTTCAGCCAGGCCGATGCCTCCACCACCCGCCTGTATGGCGGCACCGGCCTGGGCTTGGCCATCTGCAAGCGGATCATTGACCTGATGGGTGGCCGCATCGGGGTGAATTCCGAGCCGGGCCGGGGCTCGGCCTTCTGGTTCGAAGTCCCGCTGCTCAAGGTGGTGGGCGACCTGCGCACCCATGACACCGGGCTCGCCCAGTCCCGCGCCCTGCTGGTGACTCCGGATACGCGCCTGCGCCAGCGCCTTGCCCTGCTGCTGCCCAGCTGGGGCATCCAGCTCAGCGGCGTGGACACCACCCAGGAAGCGCTGGAACGGCTGCGCGCCAGCGTGATGCCCGGGGCCACGCCGTACGCCATCGTCATCGGCGACCTGACCGGCATCCGCGCCAGCGCGCGCGCCCTGCATCGCGGCGTCACCCGCAATGGCCTGGCCGAGATCACGCGCATGGTCTGGCTGTACGGGGACGAAGAGATCCCCGAGGAACTGCGCGACCGCAGCACCCTGCTGCCAAGGCAGTCGCACGGCGCCGACCTGCACGCCGCGCTGTCGTTCGCGCCGCCGCTGGGCGCCCCAGCGGAATTCGGCTTCGACGCCGACCCACCCCTCCCCGAACTCCCGGCATTGGCCAGCGTGCCCGTGCCGATCCGCCCGGCGGTGCCCGAGCCGCGCACGGTGCCACTCGAAAGCGCGTCCGAACCGGCACGCGACACCCGCCTGCTGCTGGTCGAGGACAACCCGGTCAACCTGGCGGTCGGGGAGAAGCTGCTCTCGGTGCTCGGCTACTCATGCGACATCGCCGTCAACGGCCAGGTCGCGCTGGAGAAGATGGCGTCGGGCCGCTACAGCCTGGTGTTGATGGATTGCCAGATGCCGGTGCTGGACGGTTATGCGGCCACGCGCGAGTGGCGCGATCGCGAAGTGCTGCAACAGGCGCCCCTGCGCCTGCCAATCGTGGCCATGACCGCCAATGCCATGGCCGGCGACCGGCAACGCTGCCTGGATGCCGGCATGGACGACTACCTGTCCAAGCCGGTCTCGCGCGAACAACTGGACGCTTGCCTGCAACGCTGGCTGCCGGGTCGCGCCACCTTCAACGCGCGCGCGGCCGCACCGCGGCCGCCGGTACTGGCGCAGGTCGCGAACCTGCCCGATCCGGTGCGGACAGCCCCTCGTTCTCCCGGCAGCCCCACTGTGTTCCCGGTACTGGACCACAGCATGCTGGAAGAACTCCAGGAGATCGCGGGGGACGAAACCGCGCGCATCATCGGCCTGTTCCTGGAGGACGCGCCCCGCCTGATCGCCACCCTGGAGACCGCATCGACCGTGCCGGACCTGGAAGCCATGCGCGATGCGGCCCATACCCTCAAGTCGTCCAGCGCCAACGTAGGCGCCATGGCACTTTCGACTGCGGCCAAGCGCGTGGAGCTCGGCGCGCGCGCCATGAAGCTTGACCGGCCGGCGGTGGCCGTGGCCCTGGTGATCGCGGAGTACGCGCGGGCTCGCATGTCCCTGCAGGGCTACGCCACGCAGTTGAAGCGCGACGCCGAAGCCGGCGCTCAGTCCTCGAGCTTGGTCAACAGGTAGTTCGGCTCGCCGATCCGGTCGATCACCGACAACTGGGTCTCGATCCAGTCGACGTGCTCTTCTTCCGACTCCAGGATTCCGGCGAACAACTCCCGGCTGACGTAGTCACTGACCGACTCGCAATGCGCGATCGCTTCGCGCAACAGCGGCAAGCCCTCCAGCTCCAGGGCCAGGTCGCACTCGAGCAATTCGCGCGGATTCTCGCCGATGCGCAGCTTGCCCAGCATCTGGAAGTTGGGCAGGCCATCAAGGAACAGGATGCGCTCGGACAACTTGTCCGCATGCTTCATCTCGTCGATCGACTCTTCGTACTCGTGCTTGGCCAGTTCGTTGAGGCCCCAGTTCTTCAGCATCTTGGCGTGCAGGAAATACTGGTTGATCGCGGTCAACTCGTTGTAGAGCGCCTTGTTCAGGAACTCGATGACCTTGGGATCGCCCTTCATGGCCAATCTCCTTACTGGGGAAGGGCCGAAGGTTATCGGGTCGGAGGCGGCCGTGACGAAACGCGAATCGTGTACATCTCGCGCCGGCGCAGGCGGGCGCTTGACCGGTCAGGCGGCCTGGGAAACGCCGGCGCCGAGGAGCGGCAGGTGGAACGCGGCCCGGCGCTCGGTAGCATGCTCTTCCAGGATCGTCGAGGCGGTGTCCAGGCAGGTGCCGCAGGAAGAGCCGCAACCGGTCCGCATGGTCAACTCGGCAAGGCTGCGCACGCCGTTGGCGGCGGCTTCGCGGACCTGGTGGTCGGTGACCCCGTTGCAGATGCAGACATACATGGCGGGCTGGATTCCTGATGGATAGTTCGGACCAGCGCTATTCCACCGCGAATGAGAATGATTGTCAATTCCTGGAGGGACCACCGTTGGCATCCCGTTTGCCCAAGGGCCGCGGTGGGCGCCCCGGCCGGCCGGCCCCGAGTTCCGGAATCCAGGCATCCAGCAGTACCTGGGGCACCGCCTGGCTACCCGCCACCAGCCGCGCGAACGGGGCCAGATGCCGCAAGGCGCGGGCATAGACCCCGCGCTTGAACATCACGACGTGCTCCATCGGGTACCAGAAGTCGACCCAGCGCCAGTGGTCGAATTCGGGGGTCTCGGTCAGGTCCAGGCGCACATGGGACTCATCGCCCATCAGCCTAAGCAGGAACCACACCTGCTTCTGGCCAATGCACACATGGCGTTCGTTCTGGCGGACAGCACGGTGCGGCAGCCGGTAGCGGAGCCAGCCTGGGGTAGCGCCGAGGATCTCGACATGCTC
>SEHC01000647.1 GCA_004173415.1 Lysobacteraceae bacterium | reverse complement strand
ATCTTGTTGCTGTCGCCGGAACGGCTTTGCCGGTCTTCGCTCATGCTTCGGTTGTCCAGTCACCCGACCCGTCGAGCGGGTGTTCGGTTTGAGAATAGCAGTTCCGGCCGCGCCATGTGGCGCGGGCCGGGACTGGCGGGGAAATGTTGGGAAACGTTAAATCCGGATCCCCGCAGGCCTCAGCCGGCCTGGATCGAGTCTTCAGGACGGCGTTCCAGGACCTGGTCGACCAGCCCGTAGGCCATGGCATCGGCCGCGCTCTTGAAATTGTCCCGTTCGGTGTCGCGGGCGATGGTTTCAAGGGACTGGCCGGTGTGCTTGGCCATGATCTCGTTCAGGCGGGCACGCATGGCCAGGATCTCGCGGGCCTGGATGTCGATGTCGGTGGCCTGGCCCTGCGAGCCGCCGGAGGGCTGGTGGATCATGACCCGGGAATTGGGCAGCGCATAACGCTTGCCCGCCGCGCCTGCCGCCAGCAGCAGCGCGCCCATGCTGCAGGCCTGGCCGACGCAGATCGTGCTCACGTCCGGCTTGATGTACTGCATGGTGTCGTAGATGGCCATGCCGGCGGTGACCACGCCGCCGGGGGAGTTGATGTAGAAGCTGATGTCCTTTTCCGGGTTCTCGGCTTCCAGGAACAGCATCTGGGCCACGATCACGTTGGAGACGTGGTCGTCCACGCCGCCCACCAGGAAGATCACCCGTTCCTTGAGCAGCCGGGAATAGATGTCGTAGGCCCGCTCGCCGCGGCTGGTCTGTTCGACCACCATCGGGACCAGGTTCAGGGCTTGCGGCTGGATGAGGCTCATATCGTAGGGGACCTGGTTGCGGGGAATGGACGGCCCCGGATGAAGCCATCCGGGGATCGAAGCGCAGTTACTGGCGGATGGCTTCCTGGAAACCAAGCGCCTGCTCGGTGTGCTGGGCGCGCTCGGCGATCCAGTCGATCACCTGCTCTTCCATCACCCGGTTCTGCAGACCACTCATCAACTGGGGGTCGTTGCG
>SEHC01000646.1 GCA_004173415.1 Lysobacteraceae bacterium | reverse complement strand
CACGTCTCGGAAATGGACTGGACCAACAAGAACGTCAACCCGTCCAAGGTCGTGCAGGTCGGGGACGACGTGGAAGTGATGGTTCTGGACGTGGACGAGGAGCGTCGCCGCATCTCGCTGGGCATGAAGCAGGTCGCCGCCAACCCGTGGGAAACCTTCGCTGCGATCCACAAGAAGAACGACAAGGTGTCGGGCCAGATCAAGTCGATCACCGACTTCGGCATCTTCATCGGCCTGGACGGCGGTATCGATGGCCTGATCCACCTGTCGGACATCAGCTGGAACTCCACCGGCGAAGACGTGGCCCGCAACTACAAGAAGGGCGACACCCTGGAAGCCGTGGTGTTGGCAGTGGACCCGGAACGCGAGCGCATCAGCCTGGGCGTCAAGCAGCTGGAGCAGGACCCGTTCGGCCAGTTCATGGCCGCCAACCCGAAGGGTTCCAAGCTGGAAGGCACGGTCCGTGAAGTCGACGCCAAGGGCGCCATCATCGACATCGCCGAAGGCGTCGAAGGCTATGTCGCCGCGCGCGACATCAGCAACGAGCGCATCGACGACGCCAGCCAGCACCTGAAGGTGGGCGAGAAGATCGAAGCCCGCTTCGTCGGCATGGACCGCAAGGGCCGTGTGCTGCAGCTGTCGATCAAGGCCAAGGACGACGCGGAAATGCGCGAAGTGCTTGAAGATTACCAGTCGCAGTCCTCGACCGGCGCCACCACACAGTTGGGCGCGCTGCTGCGCGCACAGCTGGACGGCAACAAGTCCGAGTAAGCCAAGCAGTCCTACATCCACGCCGGCCCGGTGAGAACCGGGCCGGCAGTGGTGTCTTTCGCGCATATTCGTGACGATGACCAAATCCGAACTCATCGAAATCCTCAGCCGTCGCCAACCGCATCTGAAGGCGGACGACGTCGACCTGGCAGTGAAGTCACTGCTGGAGATGATGGGCGGTGCCCTGGCCCAGGGCGAGCGCATCGAGATTCGCGGCTTCGGCAGTTTTTCCCTGCA
>SEHC01000645.1 GCA_004173415.1 Lysobacteraceae bacterium | reverse complement strand
ATCTGCTTGCTCATTGTGTGGGTTCCTGGATTCTTGGCTTAGTTGCGCAGCGGCTTGCCGGTCTTCAGCATGTGGCCGATCCGCGCCTGGGTCTTTTCCTGCTGGGCCAGCTCGACGAAGTGCTGGCGCTCCAGCTTCAGCAGCCACTCCTCGTCCACCAGCGAACCTCGATCCACCTCGCCACCGCAGAGGATGGTGGCGATGCGCACGGCGATCTCGTAGTCGTATTCGCTGATGAAGCGACCTTCCAGCATGTTGACCAGCATCATCTTGAAGGTGGCGATGCCGACGTCGCCGGCCACCTGGATGCGGCGGGCGGGCAGGGGCGGCCGGTAGCCGCTTTCCGCCAGCGCCAGCGCTTCCTGCCTGGCGACATGCAGCAGCTCGTAGGCGTTGAACACGATGCGGTCGGTCTTGCGCATCAGGCCGAGTTCCTGGGCCTCCATCGCCGAGGCCGAGACCTTGGCCATGGCCACGGTTTCGAAGGTCTTCTTCAACTCGGCGAACACGTCGCCGCCCTGACCGGCGGATTGTGATGCACGCACCGCGATTTCCTTCAGGCCGCCGCCGGCAGGCAGCAGGCCCACACCGGCTTCGACCAGCCCCATGTAGCTCTCCAGGCTGGCGACAGTCCGGGCGCTGTGCATCGGGAACTCGCAACCGCCGCCCAGGGCCAGGCCCCGCACCGCCGCGACCACCGGCACCAGCGAATACTTGATGCGCTGGCTGGTGGCCTGGAAGTTGGCGACCATGGCCTCGAAGCCGGCGACGTTGCCCGCCTGCAGCAGGCCCATGGCGCCGGACAGGTCGGCGCCAGCGGAGAACGGTTCGCCGTTCTGCCACAGGACCAGGCCCTTGAAGTCGCGTTCGGCAATGCCGATGGCTTCCTGCAGCCCGTTGAGCACATGGTCGTTGACGGTATTCATCTTGGTCTTGAAGCTGACCACGGCGATTCCGTCGCCATCGGTCCACATGCGCACGCCGTCGTTTTCGTACACGGTCTCGCCAGCGG
>SEHC01000180.1 GCA_004173415.1 Lysobacteraceae bacterium | reverse complement strand
CCGCGCAGCGAGTTGGCCATCGCCTCGGTGATCTCCACGTCGACGAAGCCGCCGATCAGGCGGGCGTTGCCGGGGAAGTTCACGTAGCGCATGTTCTCGGTGCGGCCGGTGAGCTCGGAGGCGTCGCGGGTGCTGTGGCGTTCGACCAGCACGCGCTGCACGCTGCCCAGCATCGATTGCGAGATGCGTGCCGAGTTGGCATTGATCGCCGCCTGCAGGCGGGCCAGTCGTTCGTGCTTGACCGGCTCGGGCGTGTCGTCTTCCAGGTCCGCGGCGGGCGTGCCCGGGCGGCGCGAGTAGATGAAGGAGAACGACTGGTCGAAGCCCACCTCCTCGATCAGCTTCATGGTCTTGTCGAAATCGGCGTCGGTCTCGCCCGGGAAGCCGACGATGAAGTCCGAGGAGATCGAGATGTCGGGCCGCACCGCGCGCAGCCTGCGGATCTTCTGCTTGAACTCCAGCGTGGTGTAGCCGCGCTTCATCGCCGTCAGGATCCGGTCGCTGCCCGCCTGCACCGGCAGGTGCAGGTAATTGGCCAGCTGCGGCACGTCGCGATAGGCCTCGACCAGCGAGTCGGAGAATTCCAGCGGGTGCGAGGTGGTGAAGCGGATGCGGTCGATGCCCTCGATCTCGGCCATGGTCCGGATCAGCAGGCCCAGGTCGGCCATTTCGCCTGCGCCGTAGGGGCCGCGATAGGCGTTCACGTTCTGCCCGAGCAGGTTGATCTCGCGCACGCCCTGGGCCGCCAGCCGGGCGATTTCCACGAGCACGTCCTCGAACGGGCGGCTGACTTCCTCGCCGCGGGTGTACGGCACCACGCAGAAGCTGCAGTACTTGCTGCAGCCTTCCATGATCGACACGAACGCGGCGGGTCCTTCGGCACGCGGATCGGGCAGTAGGTCGAACTTCTCGATCTCGGGAAAGCTGATGTCGACCTGCGGGTTGCCCGATTCGCGGCGGGCACGGATCAGTTCCGGCAGGCGGTGCAGGGTCTGCGGGCCGAACACCAGGTCCACGTACGGCGCGCGCTTGACGATCGCCACGCCTTCCTGTGAGGCCACGCAACCGCCCACGCCGATCAGGACCGGCTTGCCGTCCTTCTTCAGCGACTTCCACCGGCCAAGCTGGCTGAAGACCTTTTCCTGGGCCTTCTCGCGGATCGAGCAGGTGTTGATCAGGATGACGTCGGCGTCTTCGGGGTTGTCGGTCAGTTCCAGGCCGTCCGAATCGGCCAGCACGTCGGCCATCTTCGACGAGTCGTACTCGTTCATCTGGCAACCGTGGGTCTTGATGTAGAGCTTGCCCCGGACCGGGCCGGCGGGCTGGCCCGCGGGCAGCGCGGCGTCGTCCGCGGCGGACGGGGAGGGGATGGCGGTCCCGGGCATGGTGGGTAATCCAGGCGGGTTGGAGGAAGAGCGCCCATTTTAACGTCCGCAACGGCCGCGGCGGCGGCCGGGTTCGACCGCCGCTCCCGTTACAGGGGGGTAGCCCGCCGCTTCCGGCGCGTGCAATGAGAAGTGGATCACCCTCTGCTTCCGGAGAAATCCTTTTGTCGGACAAGCACTTGGCAAGCGATCGTTTCCTTGGGACACTCCCGGGCATGAAGGGGGCTTCTCGGAAATGCGTGCTGCCGTTGCTGGCGGCCTTGATGGCGTCGGTCGCTTTGCCGGCGGCTGCCGGTACGCTGTACAAGTGCACCGGTGCCGACGGCGTGCCCAGTTACGTGAACAAGCGCGTCGGCGGGGCAAGCTGCCAGGTCATCAGCCGCTATACCCCGGACCGGGGTCCGGCCAGGCGTACGGTTGCCGGCCCGGCAACGGTGGCCAGCGTGTCGGTGCCGGCCAGCCCGGTGACCGAAGCCGGCGCCGCGGCCAGTGGCGCTGCGATCAGCATCCCTGTTTCCACCTCGGCCGCCCCGAGCGGGCTGGCGCGACCGTCCGCCGCCGCCTCCAGCACCCCGCCTGCATCCCGCAATACCCGGCGTGTGGTAAGCGGGCAGGTCTATTCCTATGTCAAGGATGGCGTCCGCCATTACACCAGCGCGCGGCCCAAGGGCGCCGGCGTGGTCGCCAGCGTGCGGACCATCAAGTACAGCTTCATCGAGACCTGCTTTGCCTGCGCGGCCAATCCCGGGGTCAACTTCGGCACCTTGCGCCTGAACACCAATGCCTACCAGGCCGAAATCGCCGCCGCGGCGCGCGACTACGGGGTGGACGAGGCCATCGTCCGGGCCATCATCCATGCCGAGTCCTCGTTCAATCCCATGGCCCTTTCCCATGCTGGGGCCCAGGGCCTGATGCAGCTGATGCCGGCGACCGCGCGCCGCTTTGGTGTTTCCAACTCGTATGACGCCGGCCAGAACATCCGCGGCGGCGTGCAGTACCTGGCGTTCCTGCTGAAACGCTTCAATGGCAACCTGACCCTGGCCGCCGCCGGTTACAACGCCGGCGAGGGCGCGGTGGATCGCCATGGCGGCGTGCCGCCGTACCAGGAAACCCAGCGCTACGTCGTCCGCGTGGGCCAGTTGGCCGACCGTTACCGCGGTACCGTCGGCGCACGTTGAACGCCCGCAGCTCCTGCGGCGCCTCCAAGTCATTGATTTGTGGGTCGACGTTGTCGGCTGGTTAAGGCTTCCGTTACAATTTCCCGTCTTTATGCGGCCGCCGCCCGGTACAGGGCGTCGGCTTTGGCAGCCTTTTGCTACCTGAATGTCTTGCGGAGTGCCGGATGGCCAATGATGGGGTCAATGAGCCTGTAAACACGGGCCGACGCCGGTTCCTGACCGCGACCACGGCTGTGGTCGGTGCGGTAGGGGCCGGGTTTGTAGCAGTTCCGTTCATCAAGTCGTGGAATCCCAGCGCGCGGGCGAAACTGGCCGGCGCACCGGTGATCGCCGACCTGACCGGCTTGCAGGAAGGCCAGCGCCTGATCTTCGAATGGCGCGGCCAGCCGATCTGGATCGTCAAGCGGTCCAAGGCGATCCTCGATGCGCTGCCGACGCTGGACAGCCGCCTGAGCGATCCCCAGTCCACCAACACGGACCAGCAGCCGGCCTATGTGCTGAAGCAGAACCCCGAGCTGCGCTCGGTCAAGCCCGAGATCTCGGTGCTGGTCGGCCTGTGCACGCACCTGGGTTGTTCCCCGGAGATGGTGGCCGAGATCAAGCCCGAGCCGTACGACCCCGAGTGGAAGGGCGGCTATTTCTGCCCCTGCCACAAGTCGCGCTTCGACATGTCGGGCCGCGTGTTCAGTGGCGTGCCGGCACCCACCAACCTGGTGGTGCCGCCGCACTACTACGAGAACGACAACACCATCGTGATTGGTCTCGATCCGCAGGGGGCCGCG
The DNA here is from genome assembly GCA_004173415.1 of Lysobacteraceae bacterium. GTDB lineage: Bacteria > Pseudomonadota > Gammaproteobacteria > Xanthomonadales > Xanthomonadaceae > Pseudoxanthomonas_A. Next base: position 4,345 of record SEHC01000180.1, on the reverse strand, counting down.
TAAGCCATGGCGAAGAATCTCATCAACCGCACCGTCGGCAACGTCGTGGAGTGGTTCAACGCGCGGACCCCGGGCCTGATGCCCGTGTACCGCAAGCACATGACCGAGTACTACGCGCCGAAGAACTTCAACTTCTGGTACTACATGGGCTCGCTGGCGCTGCTGGTCCTGGTCAACCAGATCGTCACCGGCATCTTCCTGACGATGCATTTCAAGCCGTCGGCGGCCGAGGCGTTCTCGTCGGTCGAATACATCATGCGCGATGTGGAGTGGGGCTGGCTGATCCGCTACATGCACAGCACCGGCGCCTCGCTGTTCTTCATCGTGGTGTACCTGCACATGTTCCGCGGCCTGATCTACGGCAGCTACCAGAAGCCGCGCGAGCTGGTCTGGATCCTGGGCATGCTGATCTACCTGGTGCTGATGGCCGAAGCCTTCATGGGCTACGTGCTGCCGTGGGGCCAGATGTCGTTCTGGGGCGCCAAGGTGATCATCTCGCTGTTCGGCGCGATCCCGGTGATCGGCAACGGCCTGACCGAGTGGATCATGGGCGATTACCTGCCCGGCGACGCCACCCTCAATCGCTTCTTCGCCCTGCACGTGATAGCGCTTCCGCTGGTGCTGTTGCTGCTGGTGGTGCTGCACCTGGGTGCGTTGCATGAAGTGGGCTCGAACAACCCGGAAGGTGTTGACGTCAAGCACGGGCCGAAGGGCAACCGCTGGTCGCCGACCGCGCCCAAGGACGGAATTCCCTTCCACCCGTACTACACGGTCAAGGACCTGGTTGGCGTTGGTTTCCTGCTGATCATCGCGGCCTTCATCATCTTCTTCGTCCCCGCGCTGGGCGGCTGGTTCCTGGAGCACGACAACTTCACCGAGGCCAACCGCCTGGTGACCCCGGCCCACATCAAACCGGTCTGGTACTACACGCCGTATTACGCAATGTTGCGCGTGGTTCCGCAGAAGCTGATCGGCGTGCTGGTGATGTTCGCGGCCATTGCGATCCTGTTCGTGGTGCCCTGGCTGGATCGCGGCAAGGTCAAGTCGATCAAGTTCCGCGGCCTCGGGTACAAGATCGCCATTGCCGTGTTCGCCTTCAGTTTCGTTTACCTGGGCAAGATCGGCGCCGGTCCGGGTACCGATCCGGTCGAAACGATCATCGGCCGCGTGCTGACCGTGCTGTATTTCGGCTTCTTCCTCTTCCTGTGGGTCTATACATACTTTGGTTTCGAGAAAACCAAGCCGGTGCCGGAACGGGTGACGACGCATGACTAAGAACTGGATTTCGCGGAAATTCGCCTCACGCTGGGCGAAGAAGAGGTGATGAAGAACCTCAACTTCACCGGCGCCAAGTTCGGCGAGCAGATCCAGGTATCCATGCCGCACGATGCCGCGACCAAGTGGTTCGGCAAGATGCCGCCGGACCTGAGCCTGATCTCGCGGGTGCGCGGCAGCGACTGGATCTACACCTACCTGAAGTCGTTCTACCTGGACGAAAGCCGTCCGCTGGGCTGGAACAACAAGCTGTTCCCGAATGCCTCCATGCCCAATCCGCTGTGGCAGATGCAAGGGCTGCAGCACGCCGAGCTGGGCGAGCCCGATGCGATCGGCGAGCGCCATGTCGAAGGACTGACGCTGGTCCAGGCCGGCACCCAGACCCCGGCGCAGTTCGACCAGACCGCGCGCGACATCACCAACTTCCTCGAGTATGCCGGCGAACCTGCCGCCCTCAAGCGCCAGAGCATGGGCGTGTGGGTGATCCTGTTCCTGGTGGCGCTTACCTTCCTGGCCTACCTGCTCAAGCAGGAATACTGGAAGGACGTGCACTAAGCGGGTCTTCCTGCCGGCCCACGCCAGGCGTGGGCCAAGGGCCGGCCGGAGTTCGGCCTGGCCGGCGGACCCGCATTCGAGGCCGTGACGACCGTCGGCAGAGGGCTTGCGGCGTCGATGCGACCGGCGGTACCGGTCGTCGGAGAGCCTGATGGCTGCGAGTGCGCGTATGCGAAATACCCTGACCCTGTTTTCCTCCACCGACGACGTCCTGTGCCATCGCGTGCGCCTGGTGCTCGCCGCCAAGGGCGTCACCTACGACCTGGTGCCGGTGGATGCGCAGAATCCGCCTGAAGACCTGATCGACCTCAATCCCTACCACTCGGTGCCAACCCTGGTGGAGCGTGACCTGGTCCTGTACGCAGCCTCGGTGGTCAGCGAGTACCTGGACGAGCGCTATCCGCATCCGCCGTTGATGCCGGTGGACCCGCTTTCGCGCGCGCGCCTGCGCCTGGCCATGCTCCGCCTGGAGCACGACTGGGTGCCGCAGGTGCAGGCCATCCAGCTTGGCAACAAGGCCCAGGCCGAAGCCGGTCGCAAGCGGCTGAAGGAACTGCTCACCGCCTCGGTGCCCCTGTTCAAGGCCTACAAGTTCTTCCTCAATCCTGAAATGAGCCTGGCCGATTGCGCCATGGCGCCGATCATCTGGCGCCTGCCTTCGCTGGACATCCCGTTGCCCAAGGATGGCAAGGCCATCGAGGACTACGGCAACCGCATCTTCCGCAACCCCGGTTTCCTGCGCAGCCTGACCGAACAGGAAAAGCGGCTGCGCGAGATCCCGGCCTAGCCGATTCCGGCTGCCGTATCGGCGCGCCAGGGTATTCCGCATGACCGATGAAACGCCGCGCATGACCAGCCATCGCCCGTACCTGTTGCGGGCCTTGTCCGAATGGATCGCCGACAACGACATGACCCCGCACCTGCTGGTCGACGCGACCCAGCCGGGCGTGCAGGTGCCGCCCAGTGCGGTCAAGGAAGGCAAGGTCGTGTTGAACATCGCCGAACGGGCGGTGGTGCGCCTGCAGATCGACAATGCTTCGGTCAGCTTCAGCGCCCGCTTCGGCGGCGTGAGCTACCCGGTGATGGTGCCGATTTCGGCGGTGCTGGCGATCTATGCGCGGGAAACGGGGCAGGGCATGGCCTTGCCCGACGACATCGCTGGGGCGACCGGTCCGGAAGGCGACGACGAACCGCCGTCACCCAGTGCGCCAGGACCCGAAGACGCACCCGCTGCGGGCAAGCGCCCGCATCTGCGCGTGGTGAAGTAGCGCGAAGCACCCTGGCACGGGCGTCCTGAAGCGCGCCGCGGCGCGCGCGAACGCATTTCCTCAGTGCAGGTCGATCGGCGCGGCCGTGGCCCGCACCGGACCGGTGAAGGCCACCAGCCTGCCATCGCGCAGGATCATGCGCCCGACATGGCGGTCGACCCCGTCATGCGAATATTCGAAGCGGAAGCTGCGCTCGAAGCCAAGCCTCCCGTCCTGGTTGCGCCGCAGGCGCACGCCGGCGGCGTGCACCGATTCGTCCAGCCACATGACCTGGGCGGCGCTGCAGGCTTCGCGCCCCAGTTGCTTGGCCGCTTCGGCCGCGGCCCGGGCCGCGTTCCACCAGGCGAAGCCGGCCGCGCCCACGATCATCACCACGATGAGCCAGGGCACGGTCGTCAGGCCGCCGGCGCGGGGCCGAGTTTCAGTGACAGGTCGATGGCATGCACGTGCTTGGTCAGGCCGCCGATGGAAATGCAGTCCACGCCGTCCTCGGCGATCCCGCGCAGCGTCTCCAGGCTGACCCCGCCGGAAACCTCCAGCGGGATCCTGCCGGCGGCGATGCGCACCGCCTCGCGACGCATGCCGGCGTCGAAATCGTCTATCAGGATCCGGTCGCAGCCCGCCGCCAGCGCCTCTTCCAGCTGCGCCAGGCTTTCCACTTCCACCACCAGCGGCAATGCCGGCTGCGCGCTTCGCGCCGCGCGCACGGCCGCGCCCAGCGAACCGGCGGCGCGGATGTGGTTCTCCTTCAACATGACCGTGTCGTACAGGCCGATGCGGTGGTTGTCTCCGCCGCCGCAGCGCACCGCGTATTTCTGCGCCAGGCGCAGGCCGGGAAGGGTCTTGCGGGTATCGAGGATGCGGGCGCCGGTGCCACGCACGGCTTCGACGTGGCGGGCCGTGATGGTGGCGGTTCCGCAGAGCGTCTGCAGGAAATTGAGGCTGGCGCGCTCGGCGCTGACCAGGGCGCGGCTGCGCCCCGCAAGGGTGGCCAGCACGGTGCCGGCGCGGACGCGATCGCCTTCGGAAACGCGCCAGTCGATGGCCACCGCCGGGTCCAGCGCGCGATGGCAGGCGTCGAACCAGGGGCGCCCGGCGACCACGGCCTCTTCCTTGCACAGCAGGTAGGCGATGTCGGCCGTGTCCGGCAGCAACGCGGCGGTGACATCGCCGCTGCCCAGGTCCTCGGCCAGGGCGCGGGCGACATCGGCGGCGACCACGGCATCGGCGGGCGGCGAGAAATCCCG
>SEHC01000644.1 GCA_004173415.1 Lysobacteraceae bacterium | reverse complement strand
GGGGCGCCGTATCCGCTGGGCGAGGCCGGCCACAGCGCCATCCTGGATCTGCAGAGCGGTGCCTGCGTGGGCGTCACCTGCCGCCTGCTGACCGAGTGAGGCCCGGGACGCGGGCCATTTCCCCCGGCGCGGGGCGATGGCGGCGTTCTATCCGCCAATCGCGCGGCGCGGGGCGGATCGCGGGATCTGGAACACAACCCGCTGCGGCAGGTGCAAGGCATAGCCCTGGCCGTAGTCGACCCCGAGCGAGGCCAGCGCCGCCGAGGTCTCGCTGCCGCTGACCCACTCGGCCACCACCTTCAATCCGCGCTGGTGGCCGATCTGGGCGATCGCGCTGACGATGGTGCGGCTCATCGGGTCGACGTCGAGGTCGCGGATGAAGCTGCCGTCGATCTTGATCACATCCACCGGCAGGTTCTTCAGGTAGCCGAACGAGGACATGCCTGCGCCGAAATCGTCCAGCGCGATCAGGCACCCGGCCTGGCGCAGGCGCTCGATGACCTGGACCACCTTGAGCAGGCTGCGCACCGCCACCGTCTCGGTGATCTCGAAACACAGCTTGTGCGCCGGGACGCCGTACTGGGCGATGCACGAGAGGATGAAATCGGCCAGCGCCGGATCCTCGATGCTGGCCCCGGACAGGTTGATCGAACAGATGCCCAAGCCGGCGCCGGCCGGGTGCAGGCGATCGAAGTTGGCCAGCGCGGTGCGGATCACCCAGCGGTCGATCAGCGGCATCATGCCGTAGCGTTCGGCCGCCGGCAGAAACGCACCCGGGCCGACGATGCCGCCATCCTCGTCGCGCAGGCGCAACAGCAGCTCCAGGTTGGGCGGGCCCGCCGCGGTCGCCACCAGCGGCACGATCTCCTGGTAATCCAGGAGCATGCGGTCCTCCTCCAGCGCCTTGCGCAGGCGGTTGGCCCATTCCATCTCGCCCTGCCGGCGCGTGGTCTCGTCGTCCTCGCGGTACACGTGCACGCGGTTGCGGCCGTTCTCCTTGGCCAGGTAGCAGGC
>SEHC01000643.1 GCA_004173415.1 Lysobacteraceae bacterium | reverse complement strand
ACGAACGGTCGTGCTATTTATTCCGCCATGACACCTGTCGCCGCCACCGCCAAGGGCTCTGCCACCCGCGAACTGATCCTGGAACGCGCCTTCGCCATCGCCCGGCGCAATGGCCTGGAAGGCCTGTCCATCGGCGACCTGGCCGGTGCGGTGGGGATGTCCAAGAGCGGTGTTTTCGCCCATTTCGGCTCCCGTGAAGACCTGCAGCGCAGCGTGCTGGACTGGACCGCGCAGCGCTTTGCCGAGACCGTCATCCATCCGGCGCTGGCCAGGCCGCGGGGCCTGCAGCGCCTGCGCGCGATCGTGCTGGGCTGGTTCGAGTGGGTCCTGGCCAACGAGGAAGGCTGCGTGATCCTGGGCGCCGCCGGCGAGTACGACGGCCGGCCCGGGCCGATGCGCGATCGCATCGTCGGCTGGCTGGGCGAATGGCACGCGCAACTGGCCAAGGCGGTCGGGCTGTGCGTGGAGACCGGTGAATTCGTCGCCGGCACCGATCCGCAACTGGTGGCCTTCGAGTTGGCGGCGCTCGCCGACGGCCTGCACAACACGCGCCTGCACGACCCTGCGCACGCCGAAGGCCTCGCGCGACGCGCCTTCGAAAGACTGATCCACTCCTATTCCGCCTGAGCAAGGGAGAACCCGCCATGGCTGCCATCACTACGCCCCGAAATAGCACGGCCGTTCTAAATAGAGTCCCGCCCAGCGCACCTCGCGCGCCTCGATCGGGCACCGCAGCCCTGCGCCAGTCGTTACGGTTCGCTTTGCTTCGCGCGGGCTTCGCACTCGGAGGCTGGGTGTCGCCGGCCAGCACCCTGCGTCGCGCCTTCCGTCTGTTCGGCACGCCTTTGCCCGGTGCGCGGGCCAGGGCCCTGGGCGCCGACACCCTGGGGGCGACCATCGCGGAACTGGGCGACGGCCCCTATCGCATCGCGACCTACACCTGGGGCGATCCGCAGCGCCAGCCGGTGGTGCTGTTCGCCCACGGCTGGTCCAGCCATGGCCTGCACTTCGCGCCCTGG
>SEHC01000179.1 GCA_004173415.1 Lysobacteraceae bacterium | reverse complement strand
GCCACCACCGCCAGGTCCAGCGACATGCCCACGCTGAGGAAGAACAGGCCCAGCAGGATGCCGCGGAACGGTTCGATGTCCGCCTCGATCTGATGGCGGAAGGTCGACTCGGACAACAGGACGCCTGCCAGGAACGCGCCCATGGCCATCGACAGTCCCCCCACCTGCATCAGCAACGCCGCGCCCAGCACCACCAGCAGCGCAGCGGCGGTCATGACCTCGCGCGCCTTGGCCGCGGCAAGGACGCGGAACAGCGGATTGAGCAGCCAGATGCCCGCCGCGACCAGTCCCGCCAGCGCGGCGATGCCGATGCCCATGCTGGCCCAGCGCGAACCGTCCGCGTGCTCCGGGACCACCGGAGACATGAAGGCGATGCCGGCCAGCAGCGGCACGATCAGCAGGTCCTCGAACAGCAGGATCGAGACGATCTTCTGCCAGGAAAATCTGCAGCGTGCCGAGGCCGAAGATCTGCCGGCGCAGGCTCCACAGATGCGAGGGCCGCATTTCCATCCCGATCACGAACAGGAACATCACCACGCCCAGCTCGGCCACGTGCAGGATCGATTGCGGATCGGAAAACAGGCCCAGGCCGAACGGTCCGATGACCAGCCCCGCGGCCAGGTAGCCGAGCACCGAGCCCAGCCCCAGCCGGCGGAAGATCGGCACCGCCACCACGGCAGCACCCAGCAGCGCGACGACCTTGACCAGGTCGCTTGAAGCCAGTTCAGTGCTCATCGGCCGATTCTAACCGTGTTGCCCACGCGTCCAGGCCGATGCGGGCTTGCTGCACGAACCATGCGACAGGCAACCAATGGCGGGGCGGCGCGATCGGGCTAGAGCACGGTGGCGCAGAATTGCGCGTAGTCGATGTAACCCGGGAACGCCCTGTGCGGCGCGCAGACCACGCAGTCCGGGTCCGGGCGCAGGCGCAGTTCGCGGAAGCGCATGGACAAGGCATCGAACTGCAGCAGGCGCCCGCGCAGGGGTTCGCCGATACCGAGCAGGAGCTTCACCGCCTCGGTGGCCTGCAAAAGGCCGATCACCCCGGGCAACACGCCGAGCACCCCGGCCTCCGAGCAGTTGGGGGCGAATTCCGGGGCCGGAGGTTCCGGGAACAGGCAGCGATAGCATGGCGCCCCGCCGCGCTGGCGGCCTGCGTCGAACACGCTCACCTGGCCTTCGAAGCGCTGCACCGCGCCGTAGACCAGGGGAATGCCCAGCTTCACGCAGGCATCGTTGAGCAGGTAGCGCACCGGGAAGTTGTCGGCGCCGTCCAGCACCAGGTCGACCCCGTCGAGCAGGCGCTCGACGTTGGCCGAAGTGACCCGCTCGGCCACCGCCTCGATGCGGGTGCGCGGGTTCAGCGCGCAAAGCGTGGACTGCGCCGAGGCCACCTTGGGCTGGCCGATGCGCGCGTCGGTATGCAGGATCTGGCGCTGCAGGTTGCTGCGATCGACCACGTCGTCGTCGGCGATGCGCAGCTGCCCCACCCCGGCCGCCGCTAGGTAGAACGCGGCCGGCGATCCCAGGCCGCCGGCGCCGATCACCAGCACCCGCGAAGCCTGCAGCTTGAGCTGCCCCGCCTCGCCGACTTCCGGCAGGAGCAGGTGCCGCGAATAACGCTCGTTGAAGTCCAGGCGGTCGGCGTCCAGTTCGGGCCTGGCCACCGGCAGTTCTTCGGCGATCCAGCGCGTAGTGCCTCCTGCGACCGAAGCCACGCGAACATAGCCGGCAGCCTGCAGGGCCAGCGCGGCCTGCATCGAGCGGGCACCGGCCTGGCAGATCAGCAGCAGTTCGGCGTCGCGTTCCGGCAGGTAGGCCGAGGGATCGGCTTCCAGCGCAGCCCGGGCCACGCCCAGTGCGCCTTCGGCCAGGCCGCCGGCGCGTTCGTGGGCTTCGCGCACGTCGACCAGCACCGCGCCGCGCAACTGCCGCTCGCGTGCCTGCCGGGGAGTGATTTCTTCAATGGCCATGCGCCGATTATCGCCGATGGGGCGGGCCAAGCCGACGGCGACCGGATCTGGGCCATGCGCGAGCCGTTTCCGCCTGCTGATGGACGGATTGGTCCCGCGCATGGGCCGGTTTCGTTGGACCGCGAGTCGATCTGCCCCGTGCGCGAGCCTTCTCCGCCTGGTGAGGGGCAGGTTTTTCCCATGCGCGATCCGATTCCACTCGAAGGCGGGAAATTTTGCCTGGTGCGCGAACCGATTCCGCCCGACGGCGAGCCGATTTTCCTCGCCCACGAGCCGCTCCCGCTCGACGATGCGGGCTGATTTGGCTCGTGCGCCAGCGGTTCCGGCTCGATGACGAGGGAATTTCGCTCGTTCGCGGATCTTTTTTCGCCCGACGACAAGCAAATTTCACTTGGGGCTGGGTCTTTTCCGCCCGATGGCGAGCAGATTCTGCCCGTGAGCGAGCCGTTCCGGCTCGACGACGGGAGGATTTCGATCGTGCGCGGGCCGTTTCCGGCCGATATCCGTGCCAGCCCCCAGGAGCGCCCCAGGGGCGCTGCTGCGGATCAATAGGCGATGATTTCCACGATATCGCCCGCCTGGTAAGTGCGCGGCGCTTCGGCCAGGACGATCAGCGCATCACTGGCCGCGGCGGCGCGCAGGCGGTGCGAAGCGTCGGCGGGGTCAGGCCGGACCCGCAGCACGGCGTCCTCGCCATGCTGCAGCCGGCCGCGCAGGAATTCCAGGCGCCCATGCGACTTGCTCCATGGCGCGGACAACCGGGCGAAACGGCGCCCACGCGGTTCAGACCTGCCCTGCAAACCATCCAGCAGGTCGCGGCCCAGGGTCAGGAACGTGGCCAGCACTGACACCGGATTCCCCGGCAAGGCCAGGAACAATGCGCGATCCATCTCGCCGAACAGCACCGGCATGCCGGGCTTCATCCTCACTTTCCAGAAGTGGATCGTGCCCTGCTCCGCCAGCAGCGCAGGCAGGTGGTCTTTCTCACCGACCGAAACGCCGCCACAGGTTATGACCAGGTCGAACGCCGAGGCTGCATCGCGAAATGCGGTTTCGATCCGCGCCGGGTCGTCCGGCAGGCTCGGCCAGGCCACCGGTTCCAGTCCTTCGTCCCGCAACAGCCCCATCAACAACTCACGGTTGCTGTTGTAGACCTGCCCATGGGCGAGCGGCAGGCCCGGTTCCACCAGTTCGTCGCCGGTGGTGAAGACGGCGACCGTCGGCCGCCTGGAAACCTCGAGTTCGGCCACGCCCAGGGCCGCGGCAAGGCTGATCCGCGCCGGGGAAAGCGGCGAGCCCGACCGCAGTACGACCTCGCCGATGCGGACGTCCTCGCCTGCATGGCGGATGTCGGCCCCGGAAGCGACACCCGCAGGCACCCGCAACAGCCCGTCGCGCTCGTGCACGTTCTCCTTGATGACCACGGTATCGGCGCCGGCCGGAATCGGCGCCCCGGTGGTGATGCGCAGGCATTCGCCCTGGCCCAGGGCGATGCCGGTCGCCGGGCCGGCGAACTGGGCGCCGATGATGTGCAGTTCGCTGTCGCCGCTCGAGGCCAGGTCGGCGTGGCGCAGGGCGAAGCCGTCCATGCGGCTGTTGTCGAATGCCGGCAGGTCGATAGGCGCAGCCAGGTCTTGGGCCAGGAACCGCCCGTCGGCCCGCTTGACCGCAATGCTTTCGGTGCCCAGCCGGTGCCGGGCGGCGGCCGCGCGGATGATCGCAGTGGCTTCCTGGTAGTCGATGCGGGTGCGCAAACCGCCCATGTCCGCCATGCCTGCCGGGCGCTTACTTGCCGCGCTTGACGTGGCGGATCAGGCGGCGCTTCTTGGCCACCTGCTTGTCGGTCAGCACGTTCTTCTTGCCTTCGTAGGGATTGACCGAATCCTTGAAGATGAAACGCACCGGCGTGCCCACCATCTTGAAGCGCTTGCGGAAGAAATTCTCCAGGTAGCGCTTGTACGACTCGGGCAGGTTCTTGAGCCGGGTGCCATGGACCACGAAGGTCGGTGGATTGAGGCCTGCCGGGTGGGCGAAGCGCAGCTTCGGCGCATTGCCGCGGACCGCCGGCGGCGGATTGGTCTCGTAGGCCACTTCGATGGCCTTGGTGACTTCGCTGGTACCGTGTTCCTTGGTCGCCGAGGCATGGGCGCGGTGGATGGCGCGGAACAGTTCGCGCAGGCCCGAGCCGTGCTTGGCCGAGATGCGCACGCTTTCCGCCCACTCGACGAAGTTCAGCTTGCGCGCCAGCAGCGACTCGGTCTGCTCGCGCTGATAGGTTTCCAGCCCGTCCCACTTGTTCACCGCGATGACCAGGGCCCGGCCGGCGTCGAGGATCGCGCCGAGCACGGTCGCATCCTGGTCGGTCACGCCCTCGGTGGCGTCCAGCATAAGCACCGCGACCTGGCATTGCTCGATCGACTGCAGGGTCTTGATGATGCTGAAGATCTCGACCGGTTCATCGACCTTGGACTTGCGACGCAGCCCGGCGGTGTCGACCAGGCGGTACTGGCGGCCGTCTCGTTCCATGTCCACCGCGATCGAATCGCGGGTGGTGCCCGGGACTTCGGACGCGATCATCCGCTCCTCGCCGAGCAGGCGGTTGAACAGGGTTGACTTGCCGACATTGGGGCGGCCGACGAAGGCGATGCGCACCCGTGCCGGGTCGTTGTCGAGCACCTCGGTCGTGCCTTCCTCGGGCAGCCGCGCGTGCACTTCCTCGAGCAGTTCGTCGATGCCCTGGCGGTGCGCCGCCGAGACGGTGACCACGTCGCTGAAGCCGTAGCGGGAAAACTCGGAGATCGCCGTGGATTCCTCCAGCCCGTCGATCTTGTTGATCACCAGCAGGGTGGGACGCGCGGTCTTGCGCAGCCAGGTGAGGATGTCGTCGTCGAGGGTCGAGGCGCCTTCGCGGCCGTCGACGATGAACAGCACCAGGTCGGCTTCCTCGGCCGCCGAACGGGCCTGCCTGGCGGTGGCGCCGGCCAGGCCTTCCTCTTCGCCGGCGATGCCGCCGGTATCCACCACCATGAACGGGTTTTCCTCGTCCAGCCGGCAGATACCGTAATTGCGGTCGCGGGTCACCCCCGGCTGGTCGTGGACCAGGGCGTCGCGGGTTCGGGTCAGGGCATTGAAGAGCGTCGATTTGCCCACGTTGGGGCGGCCGACCAGTGCGACGAGGGGAAGCATAAGTAGAAAGCCGGGGATGCTGGAGCGCGAATGGAATGGAGCGGGGAATACCGGCGCCAGGGCGCACAGGCAGCGATTATCGCCTATCCGGCCCATGGAAACGAAAAACGCCGGGACCATCGTCGAGGCGCAACCAGTGCAAGTAACCGTCGAAGTCGCCGACGACCGCGTAATCACCATGCACCGCCGGTGCGGTCAGGGAGCGACGCGCAAGCGTGGTGTTGGACCAGGTCGCTGTGCCCGAGGTCTTGTCCAGGGCCCAGACCGTGCCGGCGGGGTCGGAGACCACGACGCTGGCCGGAGCCAGGCCCAGTCCGCCCGCGCCGCCGTGTTCCTGCACCCAGATCGGGCGGCCGCTGGGTCCATCGATGGCCACGGTCTGCTTCTTGAAGCTGGTTGCATAGACCGTCGTGCCCTCGAGGACCACCGGGCCGTCCACGTCGGCCATGCGCTCCAGTTCGGTGCGGCCTTCGGGTACGCCAACCACCTGGTTCCACAGCGGGCGCCCGTCATTCAGGCCCATTGCCGAGACCGTGCCGTCGTCGTTGCCGACGAACACCACGCCCGGCCCCAGGGTGACCGGCGCGTTGCCGCGCACGGTCAGGGTGGGCAGGTCATGGGTCGAGAACCACTTGCGCTCGCCAGTGGCGGCATCGAACGCCGAGACCCTGCCGTCACTGGTTCGCACCAGCACCAGGCCCTGGCCAATGACCGGCGCGGCCAGCACTTCGTTGGGCACCTTGGCCTGCCATTTCTCGACGCCGGTGGCCGCATCGAGTGCGATCACCTCGCCGTCAAGGGTGCCGACCACGACCAGGCCGTCGCCCGCCCCCGGCCCGCCAGACAGCCGCGCATCGGATTTGTAATGCCATGCTGCGTTGCCGGTCTGCAGGTCGAAGGCACGCACGCCGCCCTCGACTGCCGCGGCATAGACCCGACCGTCGGCCACGACCGGCGCCTGGCCGATGCCCAGTCGTTGTTCGCCCTTGCCGGCGCTGGCGCGCCACAGCCGGGTGACGCTGGCGGTCGGGGTGAATTCGACCAGGGCCGCCGGTTCGGTCGGCTTGCCGTCGTCCTTGTCCTTGCCGAACCACCCCTTGACCGTGCTGCAGCCCGACAGGATCGCCATGAAGGCGACGATAACGACGATGCGTTTCAACATGAAAACCGACCTCATCAGATGGGCTGCGCCGGCTTGGGCGGAGTGCCGCCTGCGTCGGTGAGTTTCAATTCGACCAGGCGACGCTGCGGAGCAGCCACGTCCATGCCGGTCAATGCCTTGAGATAGGCATCGCGGGCCTGGTCGCGCTTGCCCGCGGCGAGCAGTGCGTCCCCGCGGGCCTCGAGGGTGGCGCTGTCGCCGCTCTCGCCAAGCACTTTCAGCGCCTCGTCCGGCTTGCCGGATTCGGTAAGCAGCCGCGCCAGGCGCAGGTCCACCAGGGGTTTCAACGCCGGCTCAGCCTGGATGCCACGGAGAGTGGCGATAGCCGCCTCGGCCTGCCCCGCCTCGACCTGCGCCGCGGCGAGCTGCAGCGCCGCCAGATCCGGATAGGCGCTGCCGCCCTCCAGCCTGGAAAGCCCGGCCTGCGCCTTCTTGAGGTCCTTGCCGTCCAGGCTTTCCAACAGGACGTGGTAGTCCTGGTTGGCCTGATCGGCCTGCTGCGCCTGGTGCTTCTGCCACCACTGCCAGCCAAAAATCACCGCGAGTCCCAGGGCCACGCCACCGACCAGTACCGCGCCGTTGTTCTTCAGCCAATTGCGGACGCGCTCGCCTTGTTCGTGCTCGTCGAGCAGGTCATCGATCGCCATGCGTAC
>SEHC01000178.1 GCA_004173415.1 Lysobacteraceae bacterium | reverse complement strand
AATGCACGCTCTTGAAGCAGAAGGTCGCGACCATGCCCGAAATACTGGTGCTCTATTACAGCCGCGGCGGATCGGTGGCGCGACTGGCCAGGCAGGTGGCGCGTGGCGTGGAGGAAGTGCCGGGCATGAGCGCGCGACTGCGCACGGTGCCGCCGGTGGCCGCCATCACCCAGCAGGCCTCGCCTCCTGAACCGGAGGAAGGAGCGCCCTACGTGCACGTGCGCGACCTGGACGAATGCGCCGGACTGGTGCTGGGCAGCCCGACCCGTTTCGGCAACATGGCCGCCCCGCTCAAGCATTTCATCGATGGCCTGGGCGCCGAATGGGCCAGCGGCACGCTGGTCGACAAACCGGCGGGAGTCTTCACTTCCACCGCTACCCAGCACGGCGGCCAGGAATCCACCCTGCTGTCGATGCAGATCCCGCTGCTGCACCATGGCTGCGTGATCGTCGGCATCCCGTTCACCGAACCGGCGCTCAGCACCACCCGCGGCGGCGGCACGCCCTATGGGGCCAGCCATGTCGCCGGTGGGGATGACGACCCGCAACCGAGCGAGGACGAAAGCGTGCTGGCCCGCGCCCTGGGCCATCGCGTGGCCCGGATCGCCCGCGGCCTGGAGGCGGCGAAATGAAGCCTTCCCGCCTGGTCCTGGCGCTTTCCCTGTTTGCGCTGTCGGTGCTGTTCTCGCTGTGGTTCCACGACAGCAGGATGCGCGTGGCCGCGATGATCTTCTTCAGCCTGCCACCACTGCTGCTGCTGATCGGCGTAGTGCGCGGCAGCGCCAAGGCTTCGTTCTGGGCCGGGGTGCTGGGACTGTTCTGGTTCTGCCATGGGGTCATGGAGGCTTACACCCTGCCTGCGGTGCGCGGCTACGCGCTGGCCGAAGTGGCCCTGGCGATCGTGGTCGTGGTGGCCTCCAGCTGGCCCGGCGTCAGCGCGCGCTTCGGCAGGAAATAGCCGCTGCGCCCGGCCGCCGCCGAGCCGCCCGTGCAACCCATCGGATCCGGCGCATCCGCTCCGCCCGCTGCATCACCGCATCCGAACGGGGATAATCCGCATCCATTACCGGCCCAAGGCCCGCAGGAGCGATTCACGATGGAAGAACTGCTGATCGTCACCACCGGTGGCACCATCGACAAGATCTACTTCGATGACAAGTCGGATTTCCAGGTCGGCGATCCGCAGATCGGGCGCATCCTGGAAGAGCTGGGCGTGGCGTTCCGCTTCCACGTCATCCCGATCATGCGCAAGGATTCTCTGCACATCGGCGAGGCCGACCGCGAACTGGTGCGCGACACCATCGCCGCGCAATCCACCCGCCACGTGCTGATCACCCACGGCACCGACAGCATGGTCGAGACCGCCAGGGTCCTGTCGTCCATCGAGGGCAAGACCATCGTCCTGACCGGCGCGCTGAACCCTGCCCGGTTCCGCGGCTCCGACGCCGAGTTCAACATCGGCTGCGCGGTCGGCGCGGTGCAGTCGCTGCCGGCCGGCGTCTACATCGCCATGAACGGGCGCATCTGGGACCCGGCCAAGGTGCGCAAGAACGTCAACGCCAACCGCTTCGAACCGGCCGCCTGAGCCATCGCCATGAAAAACCCCGGCCTTGGCCGGGGTTTTTTTTGCAGCGAAGACCAGGCTTCGATCAGAAGGTGATGCTCCAGCTGTTGATGTAACCGGTGTCGCCACCGGCATTGTCGTTGACCCGCAGGTTCCAGGTACCGTTCAGCGCTTCGCTCGACAGGTTCACGGTGTAGGTCGAGTTGATGTTGTCGGTACTGCCGCCGCTGCGGTTGTGCAGCACGTAGACGCTGCCGTCCGGGGCCACCAGGTCCACCTTCAGGTCACCCTTGTAGGTGTGGACGATGTTGACCGCCACCGAGGTGCTGGCCAGGCCGTTGCCGCTGCGGCCGGACACCGCGATCGGGCTGTTGACCGTGGCGTTGTCGCCGATCGCCACGTCGGTGCCGTTGGTGTAGGTCTGGGTCGTGCCGCCGCCACCGCCGGCGGTGTAGCTGCCGGTCAGGGAAAGTCCGGAGAACGCCGAGTACGCCTTCACCCGCACGTAGTAGGTGCCCGCCGAGGCCGTGGCGATGTTGCAGGTTTCGGCGTTCCCGGAGGCATACGGACGGCAGTCATAGGACGAGTCGGTCGGCGCGCTGCCGAACTTCACATACAGGTCGGCATCACCGGTACCACCACCGGTCACGAACTTGAGCCCGGTCGCGCCGGCCGGCACGGACATGGTGTAGTTGAGCGAAGCTCCGGCCGCCGCCGACAGGCCGGTCACCGCCACCCCGTTCTGCAGCACGGTGCCGCCACCGCCGCCGGTGCTGACCGTCACCGCGCTGGTCCTGGTGTTGGTGGCGCCGTCGTCGTCGGTCACGGTCAGGCTGACGTTGTAGGTGCCTGCCGCCGAATAGGTCTTGCTCGGGTTGGCCGCGGTGGAAGTGGTGCCGTCGCCGAAGTTCCAGCTGCGCGAGGCGATGCTGCCGTCGCTGTCGGTGGAGGTGTCGGTGAAGGCAACGGTCAGGCCGTTGGCCGAGGAGGTGAAGTTGGCGCTCGGGGCCACGTTCGCCCCGCCCCCACCGCCGGCCGCATCGACCGCCGCCTTGGCGTTGACGATGCCGGCGCCGATCGGTTGCGACGGCGTGGACGGAAAGGCGCGGGCGGAGCTCTTCAACAGGGCTTCGACCTGCGCCGGCGTCTTGGCCGGGCTGGAGACCGACTGGATCAGGGCGACCACGCCGGCCACGTGCGGCGCCGCCATCGAGGTGCCGTTGTAGGACGCGTAGCTTTCGGCGCCCGGGCCGGCGGTGCCGGAATTGAGCGTGGACAGCACGCCAGAACCGGGTGCCGCGACATCCACCAGCGCGCCGTAGTTGGAATAGCTGGCGCGCGCGCCGGTCGAGGTGATGGCGCCCACGGCCACCACGTTGTTGCAGTTGGCCGGCGAGAAGCCGCTGGTGTTGGCGTTGCTGTTGCCGGCGGCGATCACCAGGGTGGTGCCGCGGCCTACCGCGCCGTTGATCGCGCTCTGGGTGGTCGCGCCGCAGGCGCCGCTGCCGCCCAGGCTGAGATTGATGACTTCGGCAGGATTGGCGTTGGCGGGCACGCCACTTACCGTGCCGCCCGAGGCCCAGATGATCGCGTCGGCGATATCCGAATCGTAGCCGCCGCCCTTGCCCAGCACACGTACCGGGACGACCTTGGCACTGAAGGCGGTACCCGCCACGCCCTTGCCGTTGTTGGTGATGGCCGCCACGGTGCCGGCGACATGGGTGCCGTGCCAGCTGGAGGGATTGCCGCCGTACGCGTCGCCGGGATCGCTGGGATCGGCATCGCGGCCATTGCCGTCGGCGGCGACCGCCGTATCGATGATGAAGTCGTAGCCGGGCAGGATGTTGGCGTTGAGGTCGCTGTGGTTGGTGATGCCGGTGTCCAGGACCGCGACCACGGTGCCGGCGCCGGAGGTGATGTCCCAGGCTTCGGTCGCGCGGATGCCGCCGGCGCCGGTGCCGAACCCGTATTGCTGGCTGAAGTTGGTGTCGTTGGGGGTGAACAGCGGCTTGTTGATCTTGTCCACCTCGACGTATTCGACGTTGGGGTTGTTGGCCAGCTGGCGCATCAGCGATTCGGCCTCGACCCGGTCCAGCTTGCGGTCGGCGCGGACCACGTCGGCGCCCACCGCAAGGCGGCGCAGCGCGGTGACCTGCAGCGCGCGCCCGGACTTGGCCGGGATGGCCCGGGTCGCGGAACGCAGCGAGCTGTCGAGCGACGCCGCATTGCTGCGCTCGGTACTGCCCTCGCGATACTTGACGATGAACCGGTCGAAACCCTGCTGCTCGGCCGATTGCAGGCCGCTGGTGTCGACGCGGCCGGCGGACAGGGCCGGCAGCGCGCACATCGAGGCAATTGCGATGGTGGTTGCGCTGGCCAGCACATGCAGGCGCAGGCGACGCTTGGAGACATCGGACATTGAAGTTCCTTCTCTTGGACAGTGTGGTGCCGCGGGCGCGGCGCGTCCGGAAGCGGCCAACAGAAAGACAGGGGGACGTTGGCGATTCCGCTGCGGGAGATGCGAGCAGAGCCAGCATCCTGACTGGAACCTAACCGGCGTTCGCATGGCGTACAAGACGGCTTGGCGACGGATGATCGAGAACGGAACTGCGGTTACATAAAATTGGTTGCAAATGTGACGGTAATCGCTGTCATCCATTCAGGAATGACGGAAGCGTGCGCAAACCGTACGTCGCCGCGCCTGGGCGCATGGGCCCGGTAAACGTTTGCATGCTGCGGCACGGCGAAACCGCGCGCGCGCAGGGGGTTCCGGCAGGTGGCGGCGCGCCGCGTCTTCAGAGCATTCCGGTTTCCAGGCGGGCGGCCTCGGACATCATGTGCCTGCCCCAGGGCGGGTCGAACACCAGTTCGACGTCGGCCTCGGCGATGGTCGGGATCAGTTCCAGCTTGTTGCGGACGTCATCGACCAGGATTTCGCCCATGCCGCAGCCAGGCGCGGTCAGGGTCATCTTCACTTCGACTTCGCGGCGGCCATCCTCGCGCGTGCGCAGGTTGGCTTCGTAGACCAGGCCCAGGTCCACGATGTTGAACGGGATCTCCGGATCGAAGCAGGTGCGCAGTTGCTTCCACACCAACTGCTCGACTTCCTCGTCGCTGGCGTCCTCGGGCAGGCTGAGCGCTTCGGCCGGCTCCTTGCCTATCGCATCGCCATCCTGGCCGGCGATCCGGAAAAGATTGCCCTCCACGAACACGGTATAGCTGCCCCCAAGGGCCTGGGTGATGTAGCCGAAGCTGCCGGCAGGCAAGGTCACGCTGTCACCCTGGGGCACGAGGACGGCGGCGCAATCGCGCTCGAATTGGACGGGTTCGCTGCTGCGGGAGTACATGGCAACCGGAGGGGATCGCGCCAGTCCGGCGCAGGCTGTCATTTTAGCCCCCTATGCTTCCCAGCGACGCGCCGCCGGGTTACAAAGGTCCGGCAACTGTGTGTTCCGGCCTGGGGAGGACCGGATCCACG
>SEHC01000177.1 GCA_004173415.1 Lysobacteraceae bacterium | reverse complement strand
ACCAGTCCCAGGCCGGCCAGCAGCGAGACCGCCGAGGTGCCGCCATAGCTCAGCAGCGGCATCGGCACGCCGACCACCGGCAGCAGTCCGGAGATCATGCCGCCGTTGACGATCACGTAGACGAAGAACGCCAGCCCCAGCGCGCCGGCCAGCAGCCGCGAGTAGGTGTCGCGCGCATCGACCGCGATCCACAGGCAGCGGCCGATCACGAACAGGTACAGCGACAGGACCACGGCCACGCCGATCCAGCCGAACTCCTCGGACAGCACGGCGAAGATGAAATCGGTGGTGTGCTCGGGCAGGAAATTGAGATGGGCCTGGGTGCCCTCGCCCCAGCCCTTGCCGCCGAAGCCGCCGCCGCCGATCGCGATCTTGGACTGGATGATGTTCCAGCCCGCGCCTTGCGGGTCGTTCTCGGGATTGAGGAAGGTCAGGATGCGGTCCTTCTGGTACGGGCGCAGGAACCAGAGCCAGGCCACCGGCGCGGCGGCCGCGACAGCGCCTGCCGCGATCCCCACCCACCACCAGGGCAGGCCCGCCAGCAGCAGCGCGAATACGCCGCTGGCCACCACCAGCATCGCCGTGCCGAAATCCGGCTGCAGCATGATCAGCGCGGTGGGCACGCCGATCAGCAGGCCGGCCCCGAGCACGGTGGAAAAGCGTGGCGGCAGCGGCTCGCGATGCAGGTACCAGGCCATCATCATCGGCAGGCTGATCTTCATCAGCTCCGAAGGCTGCAGGTAGAACAGCTTCAGGTCGATCCAGTGGTTGCCGTGCTTGCCGCTGCCGATGAACAGCACCAGCAGCAACGGCAACAGCGAGGCCAGGTAGGCGCCCGGCGTCCACGCCCGCAGGCGCGTGGGCGTGACCCGGGACAGTGCCCACATGGCGGCCACGCCGGCGGCGAAACGGGCGCCCTGGGCCAGCATCAGGCGCGTGCCCTGGGTTTCGCCGCCGGCGCTGTACAGCACCGCCAGGCCGATCGCCATCAGTGCACCCAGGGCGACCAGCAGGGGCCAGTCCAGGGTCCGCAGGAAATAGCGGGCCAGGTCGAGCAGCCAGCGCAGCATCTCGCTCATGGGCGAGTCACCGCGGGCACCGGGGGAACCGCATCCGCCGGCGGCGATACCGACGCCTCCGGAACGATGCCCACGGAGATGCGGGTGTTGCCGGCGTCGCCGAGTCCGGGCATGGCCTCGCCCGGCGGGCCACCGTCGGGCATCTTCTTCAGCAGCCAGGCGTCGAAGATCTTGCGTGCGATCGGCGCGGCGGTGCTGCCGCCATAACCGCCGCCTTCAACCATGACCGCCACGGCGATGGCCGGGTTCTCGGCCGGCGCATAGCCGATGAACAGGGCGCGGTGGCGCCGGTGCATCGGCAGCGACTTGGGATTGACCGCGAAGGCGCTGCGGTTGACCACCTGCGCGGTGCCGGTCTTGCCGGCCATGCGGTAGGGCGCGCCGACGCTGATCGCCCGGGCCGTGCCGCCGGGTCCGTTGACGGTCATTTCCATGCCTTCCTGGATCACCCGCACGTTGCCCGGATGCTCGCTGATGCGCACCGGCTGCGGCTGCGGCAAGGGCTCCCACGGCGCGTCGTAGGCGCTGCGCTGGGCCGCTACCAGGTGCGGGCGGCGCAGCAGCCCGTTGTCGGCCAGCGCGGCGGTACCGCGCGCCAGTTGCAGCGGGGTCACCTTCCACATGCCCTGGCCGATCGCCGAGTTGACCAGGTCGCCCGGATACCAGCGTTCCTTGTTGAGCTTGAGCTTGGCCGCGGGCGACGGCAGGATGCCGCCGATCTCGCCGATCAGGTCGATGCCGGTGGGCTGGCCGAAACCGTACCGGGTCAGGTAGGAATCGAAGCGCTGCACGCCCAGGTCCAGGGCCAGCCGGTAGTAGTAGGTGTTGACCGAATCGGCGATCGACTTGCGCACGTCGGTCCAGCCATGGCCGCCGCGATGGGAATCGCCCCAACCGCGCCCGCTCATCCCCGGCAGCCGGAACATGCCGGTCGACAGGGTCTTGTCCTCCGGCTTGCGCACGCCGCTGTCCAGGCCGGCCAGGGCCAGCAACGGCTTCAGGGTCGAACCCGGGGCCACGCCGCCAAGCACCAGCCTGTTGAACTGCGGCCGCGAGGGATTTTCGTTCAGGGCCTTGAAGTCGGCATGCGAGATGCCGTTGACGAACAGGTTCGGGTCGTAGCTGGGCAGGCTGACCATCGCCAGCACCTCGCCGCTGCGCGGGTCCAGCGCCACCGCCGAACCCTCCAGCTCGCCGAAGGCCTGGGTCATGGCGTACTGCAGGTCGGCGTCGACGCTCAGCCGCAGGTCGTGGCCGGCCTGCGCAGGCACGCGGCCGACCGTGCGCAGGGCCCGGCCCTCGACGTTGGTCTCGACCTTCTCGTAGCCGATGCGGCCGCGCAGCGATTCCTCGTAATAGCGCTCCAGCCCGCTCTTGCCGGTATGGGTCAGCGCCGCCAAGCCCTCGCCCATGGCCTCGACGTCCTTGTCGTCGATGCGCCCGACGTAGCCGATCACGTGACCGAACAGGTCGCCATAGGGGTAGCGCCGGGTCAGGTAGGGCTCCAGCTCGACGCCGGGGAACCGCCAGCGGTCGACCGCGAAGCGCGCCATCTCCTCCTCGGTGACGCGCAGCTTCAGGGTGATCGGCCGGAAACCGCGGGTCGTCTTGCGGGTCGCTTCGAAGCGGCGGATGTCCTCGTCGCTCAACTCGAAGATGCCTTTCAGCCCCGCGATCAGCTGCTTGCTCGCGCCGGCCTTGTCCGGCAGCACGTCCAGGCGGAAGGCGGGGACGTTTTCGGCCAGCAGCTTGCCGTTGCGGTCGAAGATGCTGCCGCGCGCCGGGACCACCGGGCGCAGCTTGATGCTGTTGGCGACCGAGCGGGTGGCGTATTCGGTGTGGTCCACGACCTGCAGCTTGAAATACCAGCCGGCCAGGCCGAGCAGGCACACGGTCACCACGACGAAGCCGAGCAGGGCGCGGCGGCGGAACTGCTCGGCCTCCGCATGCGCATTCTTCAGCGGGCGGCGGGCGCCGGTCATCTACTTGACCTTGCCCAGGCGCAGCGCATCCAACAGCAGGAACAAGGGCGGCCACAGCAGCATGCCCAGCAGCGGCGCCCACCAGAAACTCCACGGCAGGGCCGGCTCACCCAGCCCGAGGTGGATGGCGCCGGTCACCACGCGGTCGTTCAGCAGCAGCAGTCCGATCGCCAGCGCCTGCTGCGACAGCGGGAAGAAGCGCAGCCGGGTACGGAAGCGCTGCAGGATGAAGGTCATGATCACCAGGCGCAGGGCCTGTTCGCCCAGCAAGGTGCCGAACATCAGGTCGGCGACCAGCCCCAGCAGGAAGGCGAATCCCAGACCGGCCTTGTCCGGCGCCTCGATCACCCAGTAGGCGACCACCAGCGCCAGCCAGTACGGCCGCAACGGCTGCAACGCCGAGGGCAGCGGCAGCAGCCCCAGCAGCAGCCCCAACAGGATGCTCACCGGCAGGATCCAGCTGTTGCGGGCGCGGCTCATCGCAGCAACTCGCGGACCGGGGGCCCGGCGTTGGGGTCGGTGGGCGACGCGGCCGCTTCGGTACCGGTCGCTCCCGTGCTGTCCACCTGCGTGCTGTCCACCTGCGTGCTGTCCGCCCGCGGGGTCGCCGCTTCCGGCGTGCCCACCGTCGATGCGCCCAGCGCCACCTCCGGACCGGTCGCCTGCGGCGCCGTCCACGCCTTGCGCGGGGCCGAGCGCAACAACAACACGTCGCGGCCGCGGTCCAGGCGCGCGGACGGCTCCAGCTCCCCCACCAGGAAGGCGCGACTGTCGTCCGGGCGCAGGCGGGTCACCGTTCCGACCGGGAACCCGGCCGGGAAGCGCCCGCCCAGCCCGGAAGTCAGGATCAGGTCGCCCTGCTTGACGTCGGTATTGAGCGGCACGTCGGACAGCTCCAGGTGGTCGCCGCGGCCGTACACGATCAGGCGCACGCCATTGCGCGCCACCACCACCGGCACCGCGTGGTCCGGGTCGGTCAACAACAGCACGGTCGAATGCGAGGCCGTGGCCTGGATGATCTGGCCCATCAGCCCGCCGGCATCGATCACCGCCTGGCCCAGGCGCACGCCGTCGCCGGTGCCCGCATCCAGGACCAGCCGCTGGCGGGTCGGGTCCAGGTCGATGTTCAGGATCGGCGCCAGCTGCACGTCCAGGCCGCGGCTTTCGGCCACCCCCAGCAGGGCGCGCAGCTGCGCATTGTCGGCCGCGGCGGTCTGCAGCCGCGCCACCCGCGCATTGGCGATCAGCAGCTCGTTGCGCAGGTTTCGGTTCTCGCGGGTCAGCTGCACCCGCGTGCCGGCGTCATCCTGCACGCGCGCGCCCAGCCGGCCCGGCAACCCGGCCAGCCACCACAGCGGCTGGGTGGCCAGATTGGCGTGTTCGCGGGCCTGGGAAAGCCAGCCGCCGCGGTGGTCGGAAATGACCAGGGCAATGGCCAGCGCGAGGTAGCCCAGCAGCCGCAGGGCGCTTGCGACTTCGCCCGGGCGGGCAGTGACGGGGGGGCCGGCGTAGGAAGGCACTTAGGCGAGGAGTGAGTGGAGAGAGGTGGGGAACGACAAACAAGCCAGGGCAAATACCGGTCCTGGACGGCCGAACCTTCGCGGCACTGGCGTGACAGCGGTCATGCTGCGAAAAGCGGAGTCACGGGAGTGGAAACGACATGCGAAACGTGGTCGCCCTTGCTCGTTCCTCACTCCTCTGCACCCGTTTCTGCCCTCACTCCGGCGCGAAGAACTCGTTGCCGTGCATGTCCACCAGCTCCAGCGCGCGCCCGCCCCCCCGCGCCACGCAGGTCAGCGGATCGTCGGCCACCTGCACGTGCAGGCCGGTTTCCTCGGAGATCAGGCGGTCCATGTCGCGCAGCAGGGCGCCGCCGCCGGTCAGCACGATGCCGCGCTCGGCCACGTCGGCGCACAGCTCCGGCGGGGTCTGCTCCAGGGCCAGCTTGACCGCGCTGACGATGCCGGCCAGCGGCTCGTGCA
>SEHC01000176.1 GCA_004173415.1 Lysobacteraceae bacterium | reverse complement strand
ATCGTCCTCGAGGGCCAGTCGGCCCTGTCGCAGTTCCGCCGCGCGCGGCTTGAATCCCGATTGCAGTCCCTGTCCCCGGCCGTGCTCGTGCGCGGGGCCTGGCACGTCTATTTCGTCGAAGCCGAACCCGGCGCCAGCCTGGACATGGCCGTGCTGGGCCGGATCCTGCAGGCTTCGCCGGAGCCGGTCGCCGCTGCCGAACAGAGCCTCTCGCGCTTCGTGGTGCCCCGGCTGGGCACGCTGTCGCCGTGGGCCAGCAAGGCGACCGAACTGCTGCAAGGCGCGGGCCTGCCGGTCCGGCGCGTGGAGCGGGGTACCCGCATCGATCTGCAGCACTGGGAAGACAGCCCGGCGCTGGCCCGGATCCTGCACGATCCGATGACCCAGTCGCTGCTGTCGGCGCGAGAGCAGGCCTCGGCCCTGTTCACCACCCCGGCCCGCGGAGCCCTGGAGCGTATTCCGCTGGGGACCCTGGAAGCGGCCAACAAGCGCCTCGGCCTGGCCCTGGCCGAGGACGAGATCGACTACCTGCGCCTGCGTTACGGCGAACTCGGCCGCGACCCGTCCGACGTCGAGCTGATGATGTTCGCGCAGGCCAATTCCGAGCACTGCCGGCACAAGATCTTCAACGCCAGCTGGACCGTCGACGACAAGGACATGCTTATCAACGGCGGGCCGCAATCGCTGTTCCGCATGATCAAGCACACCCATGCGCAGACCCCGGAGCACACCCTGTCGGCCTACAGCGACAATGCCGCGGTGGTCGAGGGCTATGCGTCTTCGCGTTTCCGCCCGGGCGCCGATGGCGCCTACCGGCATGAGCCGCAGGCCGAGTCCGCGTTCTGCATCAAGGTGGAAACCCACAACCACCCGACCGCGATCGCGCCTTTCCCCGGGGCCAGCACCGGCGCCGGCGGCGAGATCCGCGACGAGGGCGCCACCGGCCGCGGTGGCAAGCCCAAGGCCGGCCTCGCCGGCTTCAGCGTGTCCCACCTGCGCATCCCGAGCCTGCCCCAGCCCTGGGAGGAATTCGATGCCAGCCGGCCGCGCGCGCTGAATCCGCGCATGGCCCCGGCGCTGGAGATCATGCTCGACGGGCCGCTCGGCGCGGCCGCGTTCAACAACGAATTCGGCCGTCCCAACCTGACCGGCTACTTCCGCAGCTTCGAACTGGCCGGGGGCCGCGCGCAGGATGGCGGCATCCTTTCCCGCGCCTACGACAAGCCGATCATGCTCGCCGGCGGGCTCGGCGCCATCGACCGCGTCCAGGTCGACAAGATCCGCCTGCAGCCCGGCGATGCGGTGATCGTGCTCGGCGGCCCGGCGATGCTGATCGGCCTCGGCGGCGGCGCGGCCAGTTCGGTGGCCTCCGGCGACAGCGCCGAGGACCTGGATTTCGCCAGCGTGCAACGCGACAACCCGGAGATGGAGCGCCGTTGCCAGGAAGTCATCGACCGCTGCGTCGCGCTGGGGGCGGACAATCCGATCCGCTGGTTCCACGACGTCGGCGCCGGCGGCCTGTCCAATGCCATTCCCGAGTTGCTGCACGACTCGGGGATGGGCGGGGTGATCGACCTGGACAAGGTGCCCAGCGACGATCCCTCGCTCTCGCCGATGCAGTTGTGGTGCAACGAATCGCAGGAGCGCTACGTGCTGGGCGTGGCCCAGGACCTGTTGGCCGGGTTCGCGGAGATCTGCGCGCGCGAGCGCTGCCCGTTCGCGGCCGTGGGCGTGGCCACCGCCGAAGAAAGGTTGGTGGTGGGGTATGGCGCCCTGGCCGGATCGAACCCTGACGCCGACCTGGCCATCGACCTGCCGATGGACGTGCTGTTCGGCAAGGCGCCGAAGATGCACCGCGACACCGCGCACCCGCCGGCGCCGCGCTGGCCGGCGCTCGACACCGCGGGGCTCGACCTGCATGACGCCGGCCTGCGTGTGCTCGCCCATCCGACGGTGGCGTCCAAGCAGTTCCTGGTCACCATCGGCGACCGCAGCGTGGGCGGCCTGACCGCGCGCGACCAGATGGTCGGCCCCTGGCAACTGCCGCTGGCCGACTGCGCCGTCACCCTGTCGGGCTTCGAGGGTTTCACCGGCGAGGCCATGGCCATCGGCGAGCGCGCTCCGCTGGCGCTGCTCGATGCCGCCGCTTCGGCACGCATGGCGGTAGGCGAGGCGATCACCAATCTGTGCGCGGCGCCGGTCGAGTCGTTGCAGCGGATCAAGCTGTCGGCCAACTGGATGGCCGCGGCCAACCATCCGGGCGAAGACGCGCTGCTGTTCGACGCGGTCAGGGCGGTGGGCATGCAGCTGTGTCCGCAGATCGACCTCAGCATCCCGGTAGGCAAGGACTCGCTGTCGATGCAGGCGCAGTGGCAGGCAGACGGCGTCGGCCAGACCTCGGTGTCGCCGGTGTCGCTGGTGATCACCGCGTTCGCCGCGGTCACCGACGCGCGCCAGCAGCTGACGCCCTTGCTCGACCGCGACGAGGAAAGCGACCTGTGGCTGATCGGCCTGGGCGCGGGCAAGCAGCGGCTCGGCGGCTCGGTCCTGGCCCAGTGCCATCCCGCCGCGGGCGGCGGCGCGCTGCCGGCATTCGGCGACGAGGTCCCCGACCTGGACGATCCGCAGCGCCTGCGTGATTTCTTCGAACTGATCCGCGAGGCGCGCGAGGCCGGCCTGCTGCTGGCCTATCACGACCGCAGCGATGGCGGCGCCTTCGCCGCCCTGTGCGAGATGGCTTTCGCCGCCCATTGCGGCCTGGACATCCAGCTGGACGGGTGGGGCGACGATGCCTTCCGTACCCTGTTCGCCGAGGAACTGGGCGCGGTGGTGCAGGTCGCCGACGAAGACCGTGCCGCCTTCGCCGACCTGGTCGAGCGCCACGCGCTGACCGAATGCGCGCAGCGCATCGCCAGGCCGACCACCGCTTCGGTGGTGCGCGTGCTGCAGGACGGCAAGGCGCTGGCCCAATGGGGCTGGGAAGAACTGTTCGACGCCTGGTGGTCGGTCAGCCATGCGATGCAGAAGCTGCGTGACAACCCGCAGGTGGCCGACGAGGAACGCGACGCCGCGCGCCAGTTCGCCGCGCCCGGGTTGCGCCCGAAGCTGGGATACGATCCGGCCGAGGACGTGGCGGCGCCCTATGTCGGCAAGGGTGCGCGCCCGCGAGTGGCGATCCTGCGCGAGCAGGGCGTCAACGGCCAGATCGAGATGGCCGCGGCATTCGACCGCGCCGGTTTCGAGGCCTTCGACGTGCACATGAGCGACCTGGTCAACGGCCGGGTGACCCTGGACGGCTTCAAGGGCCTGGCTGCGTGCGGCGGCTTCAGCTATGGCGACGTGCTGGGCGCGGGCCGGGGCTGGGCGACGTCTATCCTGGAGCGCGCCGCGCTGCGCGACGGCTTTGCGACCTTCTTCGGCCGCGACGACACTTTCTCGCTGGGCGTGTGCAATGGCTGCCAGATGATGAGCCAGCTGAAGGACATCATTCCCGGCGCTACCCGCTGGCCGCGTTTCCTGCGCAACCGCAGCGAGCAGTTCGAGGCCCGCCTGTCCCTGCTCGAAGTGGTGGAATCGCCCTCGCTGCTGCTGCAGGGCATGGCCGGTTCGCGCCTGCCGGTGGTGGTGTCGCATGGCGAGGGCCGGGCCGAGTTCGACAACGCGGCCGAGCAGGCCGCGGCCAGGGTCGCGCTGCGCTACATCGACGGCCAGGGCGCGGTCGCGACCCGTTATCCGGCCAACCCCAATGGTTCGTCCGAGGGCATCACCGGGCTGACCAGCGACGATGGCCGGGCGACGATCCTGATGCCGCATCCGGAGCGCACCCTGCGCAGCGTCAACCTGAGCTGGCATCCACGCGAGTGGAGTGAGGACTCTCCGTGGTTGCGTTTATTCCGCAATGCACGAATTTGGGTGGGCTGAGTCGGCATCGAGCAAGAAAACTTCGCGGATTTCAATCAGGCCCGCCGGTTTCCGGCGGGCTTTTTTATTGTCCGTGAATGATCGTGGGGGCGTGTCAGGCGCTTTAAAAATCGCCAAATCGTTGTTTATGCGGGAAAACACAAAGCTTTAACAATTGATCTTCACGTACCTCATTCACATCCTTTCATCACTTTTTGTGACTTGACGCGCGCTATTCGACTGGTGATTATCGGGATCAAGTCGTGTGTAAAGGGTGTATTCAGTTAGTGCTTCAAGATTGGGGTAGTGCCTCCCATATCCGCCAGGGGTATCGAGCAGGGGGCTTCACGAATTTCTAGCAGGTCGCCGTGCGCTAGGCACGACGGCACGATCTTTTTTTGCCAATTCCATAGGGGCAGTTTTCGATGAATCGTATTTATCGCAAGATCTGGGACGCTGAGCGCGGCGTAGTCGTAACTTCGGAATTGGCGAAGGCAAAGGGCAAGGGCAAGGGCGGCAGGCTGCTGCAGGCCGTGGCGCTGGCCGGCGCACTCGGCGCCTCGACCTCGGCGCTGGCCGCGGGGGTGTGCACG
The DNA here is from genome assembly GCA_004173415.1 of Lysobacteraceae bacterium. Lineage (GTDB taxonomy): Bacteria > Pseudomonadota > Gammaproteobacteria > Xanthomonadales > Xanthomonadaceae > Pseudoxanthomonas_A. The sequence continues at coordinate 566 of SEHC01000176.1, read as the reverse complement.
GTCACCGGCACCAACCTGGGCACGGCGGCCACGGCGGTCGGCACCAACTCGTTCGCATGCGGTTCCAACGGCACCATCGCCAATGGCACCGGCTCCACCGCCATTGGCGCCGCGGCCACGGCCAATGGCGCCAACACCACCGCGATGGGCACCTCGTCCAATGCCGCGGCGGCCAACGCCACCGCGATCGGTAATTTCGCCTGGGCCATGGCGACCAACACCACCGCCCTGGGTTACGACTCCTGGGCCAATGCGGCCAATGCGACCGCGCTGGGCGTATCGGCCTACGCGCTGGGTACCAACAGCATCGCGATCGGCTACAGCAGCCAGGCGACCGGTGCTGGCAGCGTGGCCGTAGGCGGCGTCGCCGGCGGCTTCAGCGCCGAAGCCACCAATACCGGAGCGGCGGCATTCGGCGCCGGGTCCGGTGCGCTGGCCGACTTCACTACCGCCATCGGCACCCTGGCGTCCAGCGATGCGCTGCAGGGCACGGCGGTAGGCGCAGGCTCCTATGCCGGCGCCGAGAACAGCGTCGCCCTCGGCGCGCTGTCGGTCGCCGATCGCGA
>SEHC01000642.1 GCA_004173415.1 Lysobacteraceae bacterium | reverse complement strand
CGAACTGGTGCAGGAGGGAGTTCATGCGCGGATTCTGCGGGTTGCGGGGGCAAACGACAAAAGCCGAGGTCCGCCCCCGATGTCCGGCCCAAACGGTGAAGCATGAAGACGGCCTCGGCGGGACGGTCCGGGCCCGCAAGGGATCGCCAGGGCAACAAAAAACCCACCTTGCGGTGGGCTCTTCGTAAGGCGCTGGATCCCCGCCTTCGCGGGGATGACGCAATGACAAAACCGCGCTGCGCGCAGGTCATTGCGTCACTTGATCTTGCCTTCCTTGTACATCACGTGCTTGCGCACGACCGGGTCGTACTTGCTCATTTCCATCTTGCCCGGGGTGTTCTTCTTGTTCTTGTCGGTGGTGTAGAAGTGGCCCGTGCCGGCCGAGGAAATCATGCGGATCTTGTCGCGTTTGCCTGCCATGTCTTATCTCCTCAGACCTTTTCGCCGCGCGCGCGCAGCTCAGCCAGAACGGAATCGATGCCGTTCTTGTCGATGGTGCGCAGCGAATGCGCGGAAACCTTCAGCTTGATCCAGCGGTTCTCGCTGGCGACCCAGAAACGGCGCTCGTGCAGGTTGGGCAGGAAACGGCGACGGGTCTTGTTGTTGGCGTGGCTGACGTTGTTACCCGTCATCACACGCTTGCCGGACACTTGGCATACGCGGGACATTACGCACCTCGATAGTGATTGTGTGTCGCCCTTAGCCAGGGAGACGGCGGCCCCGATGGATGCCCGGGAAGGGCCGGCCATCGTCATGGGTCCACTGCCGGGGCGGGCCGGAATCGCACTTCCGGGCGCAAATCCAGCCAAGGCCGGACGCAGCGAGCCGCGCATTATGCCCGCCTTTCCCTTGCCGTGCAAACACTTAGCCGGACTCCCGCTCCCCGGGCAATGGGCACGCGGCCAGGCAGCGCCGGGCTTCTTCAGTCGGCCCGGGCCACCGGCGCGGCCTTGCTCAGGGCGATGAAGGCCTGGATCTGCTGCTCCAGCACCGGCAAAGGCACCGAGCCCTGGCGCAGCACCGCGTCGTGGAAGGCCTTGATGTCGAAGCGGGTACCCAATTCCTTCTCGGCCTGGGCACGCAGGCGCACGATCGCGATCTCGCCCAGCTTGTAGCTCAGGGCCTGGCCCGGCCAGGAGATGTAGCGGTCGACCTCGGTGGTGACCTCGTGCTCGCTCAGCGCGGTGCGGTCGCGCAGGTAGGCCAGCGCCTGCTCGCGGGTCCAGCCCTTGTGGTGGACCCCGGTGTCGATCACCAGCCGGCAGGCGCGCCACATTTCATAGGTCAGGCGGCCGAAGTCCTCGTACGGGGTCTCGTAGATGCCCATCTCCTTGCCCAGCTTCTCGGTGTACAGGCCCCAGCCCTCGCCATAGGCCGAGATGTAGTTCTTGCGCCGGAACTCCGGCTGCTGGGCCTGTTCTTCGGCCAGCGCGCCCTGCAGGGCATGGCCCGGCGAGGATTCGTGCAGGGTCAGGGCAGCCAGTAGGTGCCGTTGCCGCCGCGCCCGGCGGTCCAGAACGGGGCGATGTCGTCCGGCACCGGGATGATGGTGAAGCGACCGCGCGGCAGGGTGCCGATGAACTTGCCGACCTGGCCGTCGACCCGCTTGGAGATCCACGCCGCCCGGTCCAGCAGCGCCTGCGGGGTCGTCGCATAGAACTGCGGGTCGGTGCGCAGGAAATCCAGGAAGGCGGCGAACAGGTCCTGGCCTGGCGGGGCCTGGAAGCCCACGTCGCGGATGATCGCGTCCATCTCGGCCTGGATCCGCGCCACTTCGTCCAGGCCGATCCGGTGGATCTGTTCCGGGTCCAGGTCCAGGGTGGTGTATTCGCGGATCTGCTGGCGGTAATAGGCCGCGCCCCCGGGCATCGCCTCGGCGGCCAGGGTCGTGCGCGCGCCCGGCACGTATTCGTCGCGGAAGAACGCCAGCAGCCTGGCGAAGGCCGGCACCACGCGACCGCCGATCGCGGCGGCGGCGGCCTCGCGCAGCTTGGCCTGTTCGGCCGCCGGGATCTGCGCCGGCAGTTGCTTGAACGGCGCGTACAGGGCCGCGGCGGTGGGGTCCTTGAGCGTGGCGACGGCGGCGATGGAAACCTCGCGCCCGTCCAGCACCGCGCGCGGCACGCTGAAACCGCGGGCCAGGCCGGCGCGCATGTTGTCGATCTGCTGGTCGAAATAGCGCGGCACGTCGTTGAGCTGGCCGATGTAGGCGCGGTAGTCGGCCGCGTCGTGCATCGGCCTGCGGGCCATGAAGCCCAGGTTGGACCAGAACGAGGAATCGGCGTTGAACGGCATCTCGTAGCCGCGCAGGCGCGCTTCGGCGGCCAGGTTCTCCACCTGCGGGCGGTACACGGCGAGGTTGATGCGGTTGTCGGCCGACAGCGCGGCCGGATCGATCGCGTCCAGCTGGCGCAGCACGTCTTCCCACACTTCCAGGCGCCCGGCCTGGGCCGCGGCGCCCACGTCGGGCAGGCGGTCGGTGCTGGCGCCGTCGCTGTCCTCGTCGGTGCC
>SEHC01000175.1 GCA_004173415.1 Lysobacteraceae bacterium | reverse complement strand
ATGATCTGCGCCCCCGGAAAGCGTCGCTCGGGGCATACCGGGCGGTTAGCTCAGCGGTAGAGCACTACCTTGACATGGTAGGGGTCACAGGTTCGAACCCTGTACCGCCCACCAATCCCACCCCGGGCGGGCACGGGATTGGCCACCAGGCCGCGTTCTGCGGCATGTTTCCAAAGCATCGTATCCGGGGTCCATCGCCCTGGTTTCGCACTGCGTCCGATGCGGCGCGGCCACGGCCGCCTGCCTGCCATTTGTGATCCCGATTCCGGATTTGCCGGTCGCAACCCTGTCAATCTTCACCTGCGTCGTGCGGGGGCACGGCCGCGTTGCCATAGGGGAAAGGCGTGGACCAGCGGGAGTTGTACTTCAAGACCGAAGCCGGCAAGCAGGAAATCGAGGATCGTGGGCACAGGCTGCCTTCGTCCTTGCGCTCCCTGTTGCTGATGATCGACGGCCAGCGCGACCATGCGCAGTTGCGCGAGCTGATGTCCGGGCTGCGCGCACCGGACGACGGGCTCGAACAACTGGTGGTCATGGGCCTGGTCCGGCGCAACGACAGCCAGGTGGAGGCGTCGATGGCGCCGTTGCCTGGGGCGGTGACCCTGCCGCCCGATTTCGGCCGCTACCGGCGCCTGTACGAGAACGTGACCGATACCGTGCGCCGGCACCTGGGACTGAAGGGCTATTTCGTCCAGTTGAAGGTGGAGAGATGCACCGACGTGGAGGCGCTGCTCGCCCTGCTGCCGGAAGTCGCCACCGCCCTGACCAAGGCCAAGGACCATGCCTTCGCCTCGGACTGGCTGCAGCGCGCACGGGCCGAAGTCCAAGCCTGAAGCGCGGCCCGGACAACCCTCCGCTAGTCGCCTGCGCAAGCTCGACTTGGCTTACAGCCCTTCGGCGCCCATCGCCGCCACCACCCCGGCGTCAGCCGACATGCGGTTGAAGAAGCGCTCCAGGTTGTCCAGTCCGGACAGGTCGACCCCGCTGGCCCGGGCCCAGCGCAGGGTCACGAACAGGTAGGGATCGGCGATCGACCGGCTGCCGGTCAGCCAGTCGCGGCCCTGCAGTTGGCCGTCCAGACGTTCGAACAGGCTGCGCAGCTTCTTCCGGGCGTTGTCCGTGCTGGCTTCGATCGCCTTGTCCTCGCCCAGGTAGCGGGTCGAACCGAAGATCGGATGGAAGGCCGGATGCACGTCCGCATTGAGCAGGGCCAGCCAGCGGTTGACTTCGGCCCGTCCGCGCGCGCTGCCGTCGCCACCCAGTTCCGCTTCGGGAAAACTGTCGGCGAGGAATTCAGGATTGCCGCATTCTGGGTCAGGACCCAGTCGTCCACTTCCAGCACGGGCACGGAGCCGGCGGGATTGAGCTTCAGGTATCCGGGCGATTTCATGCCGGCGGCATCCATCACCTGCAGTTCGAACGGGCGGCCGATCCAGCGCAGCGCAATGTGGTCCGCAAGCGAGCAGGCCCCGGGCTTGGTGTAGAGCTTCATGCGCGACTCCAAAAAAGAACGGACCGGGAGTGTCCCAGTCCGTCCCCGCAAAGTCGATCACGGGTGAGTGAAGTGGCGGCCTGGCGGCGCGCCAGCGCAGGCGAGGCGTCAGGTGCGGGGCTTGAGCTTCTGCACGCGGAGGAAGGTGTGGTCGCCGATCTGCGCCACCTGGTAGGCGTTGCTCCAGCTGGGATTGGCGATGGCGTGGGCCAGGAAGTGGCTCGCGCCCGGCACGATCTCCTTGCGCTGGCCGGGCGGCAGGGCCCAGTTGCGCTCGGCGCCCAGGGCGACGTTGATGGAATTGGCCCAGGCCTCGGAATTCTTCAGCCGCGTGCCGGGGGCGACGATGGTGGGTGCGAACTGCTTGCGTGCGGTCACCACCGAACACATCGAGTCTCCCCACAGGCCGCTGTCGAGGCGGCGCAGGGCGACCTCGGCCACGGCCTGCTGGCCGCGGAGGGTCTGGTCCCGGGCTTCCAGGTAGACGGTGGTGCTGAGGCAGAGCGAATCGGCGGCCGGTTGCGGCAGCATGTTGGAAAGCCAGAGGATCCAGGCCAGTTTCATTCAGGAACTCCTTGCTCCGTCTTGGCAGCGTCCACGCGCCTCCCTCAGGGAAGCTGCGTTTTGATAGACACGGCGTCAGGGCGTCATGGGGAGGCAGCTACTCCGACGAGCTGCCCGAGGCCGGCCAGAAGGTGGGATCAGGGCCGGGATGGCCTGCCAGTTGAAACGGGGGCGGGCCGAAAAGTTGGCGCAAGGTAAGGGCCGAATACCCAACGTCAGCTGAACCCGGAAGCTTGACAATCAGGCTAAGTGATTGATTGCAAATGGAGTCTTTACTCTGGATGGGTCCGGTCATGTATCGACCGGCGCAGCAACGTGGGTGGTAATGGCGCCGGTACGTGGCCTGCCCAAACTTAGCGGCGCCGGTTCCAACCGTCCAGCGAGGGGATGACGAGCAGGGAGGCTAAATCGGGTGCGCCAGATACTTACCCGCTTAAACGAGGCGTCCTTGTAGGAGCGACGCAAGTCGCGAAGCCAGGAAATCATGGCTCCAGACCCTCTGGCAACCGAGCCCGCGTACGTCGCGCTAGGGTCACTCCTATCAACGTCTATCCCGGGCATTGGCCACGTTGAGTCGAGCTTGCGCGCGTGCTCTTCGCCGCGTGCAACACCCCCGTCGCAATGGGTCGGAGTTGCCCGCGCGTCACGCACCTTTTCCCTTCAAGTTGGGTCCCGGCCTGCGCCGGGATGACGACCGGGGGAGGGTAGGCGGCTGCGCCGCGAAGACTGACCCGTAGCAAGGGGTGTTGTAGGAGCGACGCAAGTCGCGAAGCCAGGACGCCATCAGCCACGGCCCAGGGTTGCAACCAGAGCCCGCGTGCTTCGCGACTTGCGTCGCTCCTACAGATGGCAGGTCCGGGCATCCGTCCGTAAGAATGACTACAGGGCTGCCGCCAACCGGCTGCCCTGGTCGATGGCGCGCTTGGCATCCAGCTCGGCGGCGACGTCGGCGCCGCCGATCAGGTGCGCGGTGATGCCCGCCGCCAGCAGCTGGGCCTGCAGTTCGCGGCGGGGTTCCTGGCCGGCGCAGACCACGATGTGGTCGACCGGCAGGACCTGTTCGGCCCCGGCCACCCGGATTTTCAGCCCTGCCTCGTCCACGCCCAGGTATTCCACCCCCCCGAGCATCTGCACCTGCTTGGCCTTCAGGGTGGCCCGATGCACCCAGCCGCTGGTCTTGCCCAGGCGGGCTCCCGGCTTGCCGGTCGAACGCTGCAGCAACCAGACCTCGCGCGCCGGCGGTTCCGGCCGCGGCTTGACCAGGCTGCCCCTGGTTTCGAAGGTCGGATCCACGCCCCATTCGGCCATCCAGCGCCCGGGATCCAGCGTCGAGGAGTGGCCTTCATGGACCAGGTATTCGGCGACGTCGAAACCGATGCCGCCGGCGCCGATGATGGCCGCGCGTGCGCCCACCTTCACCCGGCCGCTCAGCACGTCGACGTAGCTCACCACCTTGGCGTGGCCGGCGCCGGGGAAATCCACCTGCCGCGGCACGATGCCGGTGGCCATCACCACTTCATCGAACCCGGCCAGGTGGTCCGCAGTCGCCACCGTTCCCAGCTTCACCTGCACGCCGGTCTCTTCCAGCTTGTGGCTGAAGTAACGCAGGGTTTCGTGGAACTCTTCCTTGCCGGGAATCTGCTTTGCGTAGTTGAACTGGCCGCCGATTTCGGCGGCCGCATCGAACAGGGTCACCTGATGGCCGCGCTCCGCCGCCACGGTCGCGCAGGCCAGTCCGGCCGGGCCGGCGCCGACCACGGCCACGTGCTTGGGCTTGAAGGTCCTGGTGTAGTTCAATTCGGTCTCGGCGCAGGCGCGTGGGTTCACCAGGCAGCTGGCGCGCTTGTTCTCGAACACATGGTCCAGGCAGGCCTGGTTGCAGGCGATGCAGGTATTGATGGCGCGCGCCTGGCCGGCCCGGGACTTGTTGGCCCATTGCGGGTCGGCCAGCAGCGGCCGCGCCAGCGAGACCATGTCGGCGATGCCTTCTGCCAGGATCCGTTCGGCCACCTCCGGCATGTTGATGCGGTTGGTCGCGATCAGCGGCACGGACACGTGCGGCTTGAGCTTGGCGGTGACATCGACGAAGGCCGCGCGCGGCACCGAGGTCACGATGGTCGGCACCCGCGCTTCATGCCAGCCGATGCCCGAGTTGATGATGGTGGCGCCGGCCGCCTCGATCGCCTTGGCCTGGGCCACGATTTCTTCCCACTGGTTGCCGTCGTCCACCAGATCCAGCAGCGACAGGCGGTAGATGATGATGAAGTCGGGGCCGCAGGCCTCGCGCACGCGGCGCACGATTTCCACGGCGAAACGCATGCGCTTCTCCGGGGTGCCGCCCCAGGCGTCGTTGCGCTTGTTGGTCCGCGGCGCAGTGAACTCGTTGATGAAATAGCCTTCCGAACCCATCACCTCGACCCCGTCGTAGCCGGCTTCGCGGGCGCGGCGGGCGGCATCGGCGTAGGCGGTGATCTGGCGCTCGACGCCGCGCGCGGACAGCTGGCGCGGGGTGAACGGATTGATCGGCGCCTTCAGCTTCGATGGAGCCACGGTGAAGGGGTGGTAGCCGTAGCGGCCGGCATGCAGCAGCTGCAGGCAGATCTTGGCGCCGTGCTCATGCACGGCCTGGGTCACGAAGCGGTGCGGCCGGACTTCCCACGGCCACGACAGCTTGCCGCCGAACGGCTTCAGCCAGCCCACCAGGTTGGGTGGCCGCTTCGGTGGCGGAAGGCAACGGGCTGGCAGGCGTCATGCAGCGGATACGTGTGCGTACGGAGCAGGCACGATGCCGGTTATCCGGTTCCCGGGCAAGGCTCCGTCGGCGCCGGGGCGGCGGCGAACCAGCGCATGGTCACCGCGCACATGGGCCCGATGGCCAAGGCGAACGCCAGCGTGCCCCAGCCCGCATTGCCGCCCATGGCCCAGCCGGCCAGCAGCACGGTGGCCTCTATCAGCGTCCTGACCCGCCCGATCGGCCAGCCGCTGCGGCGGTGGAGGCCGGTCATCAGCCCATCGCGGGGGCCGGGACCGAAGTTCGCGCCGATATACAGGCCGGTGGCCAGGGCCAGCACCGACAGACCGGCGATGAAAGCCGGTAGCTGTTGCCACGGCCCATGGAATTCCGGGAACAGCCACAGGCCGAACTGCGCACTGGGACCGATCAGCAGCACGTTCAGCACGGTGCCCAGGCCCGGCTTCTGGCGGAGGGGAATCCACAGCAGCAGCACGGCCACGCCGATCAGGTTGGTCAATGCGCCAAACGATAGCCCGGTCTGGCTGGAAAGGCCTTGCGTCAGCACATCCCAGGGCGCGATGCCGATGCCTGCGCGCACCATCAGGCTGATGCCCGTTCCGTACAGGAAGAGCCCAAGGACGAGCTGGGCGAACCTGGCAGGGAAGCGGGGAGGAAGGATCATGCGCGGAGTCCAGGGCGGGCAGCGAGTCTATCGGCTGCCCGCCGCGCATGGCCGCGACACTCAGTTCCAGCCAGCCAGCACCAGCTTGCCGATGGTCGAACCCGATTCCAGCCGGCGGTGCACTTCCCGCAGGTTGGCCGCATTGATCGGGCCGACGACCTCGGTGAGCGTGCTGCGCAGTTCGCCGGCATCGACCAGGCTGGCGACCCGGTTGAGCAAGCGGTGCTGTTCGATCATGTCCGGGGTCTGGAAGCGCGCCCGCGCGAACATCATTTCCCAGTGGATGCCCACGCTCTTGGCCTTGTACGGGTCGCCGATCCTGAGCAGCCCGCTGGGCTCGACGATCAGGCCCACATGGCCCAGCGGCGCGATGATTTCGCCGATGGCGTCCCAGTAGCGGTCGGTGTCGGCCAGGTTCAGCACCGCATCGACCTGCTTGAAACCCAGCGCCTCCAGCTGGGCGGCAAGCGGCTGGCGATGGTCGATGACATGGTGCGCGCCCATGGACCTGCACCAGTCGATGGTCTCGGCGCGCGAGGCGGTGGCGATGACGGTGAAACCCGCATGCCTGGCCAGCTGGATCGCGATGGAGCCCACGCCGCCGGCACCGGCGATTATCAGCAGGGCGCGCGCGTTGCCTTCCATGTCGATGGCGAACGGCATGCGGTCGAACAGTAGCTCCCATGCGGTGATCGTGGTCAGCGGCAACGCAGCGGCCTGGGCGAAATCCAGCGTGGCCGGCTTGCGGCCGACCACCCGTTCGTCGACCAGGTGGAATTGCGCATTGGTGCCGCTGCGGGTCACGTCGCCGGCGTAATAGACCTCGTCGCCGGGCTGGAACAGGGTGACGTTTTCGCCAACGGCCTCGACCACGCCGGCGGCGTCGTAGCCCAGGACCTTCGGTTGCGTCTCGGCCTGCGCCTTGGGTGAACGGACCTTGGTGTCGACGGGATTGACCGAGATGGCTTCCACGCGAACGAGCAGGTCCGAACCGTAGGCGACCGGCCGCGCAAGTTCCACGTCCTGCAGCGATTGCGGATCGTCGATGGGGAGGTAACGGGTCAGGGCGACGGCTTTCATGTGCGACTCCTTGGGATCAGACTGGTGACGGATTGCGTTCGGCGAAGCCGCGCTGGTGCCAGTATGGATAGGGCGGGGTGCTCGCGCTGGCCGCATCCAGCGCCTTGATCTGTTCGGCGTTGAGCGACCAGCCCACCGCGCCCAGGTTCTGGCGCAGTTGTTCCTCGTTGCGCGCGCCGATGACCACCGTGGACACGGTGGGACGCTGCAGCAGCCAGTTCAGGGCGATCTGCGGAATGCTCTTGCCGGTTTCGGCGGCGACCAGATCCAGCGCGTCGATCACCTTGTACAGGCGCTCGTCTTCCACGGGCGGACCGAATTCGGCGGTGTCGTGCAGGCGGCTGGTTTCCGGCAGCGGCTGCCCGCGGCGGATCTTGCCGGTCAGGCGGCCCCAGCCAAGCGGACTCCAGACCACCGCGCCGACGCCCTGGTCCAGGCCCAGCGGCATCAGTTCTTCCTCGTAGTCCCGACCGATCAGCGAGTAGTAGGTCTGGTTGGCGACATAGCGCGACCAGCCGTGGCGTTCGGCGACCGACAGCGACTTCATCAGGTGCCAGCCGGAGAA